>CACZSA010000068.1 GCA_902783705.1 uncultured Ruminococcus sp. | reverse complement strand
CCGAGATGGACGCGATGATGTACAAGATCGAGGGCGAGGATCTCTATCTGATCGGCACGTCCGAGCATTCCATGATCGGCAAGTTCATCGATCAGATCATCCCGGAGGCCGAGCTTCCCTACACGCTCACGAGCTATTCCCCGTGCTTCCGCAAGGAAAAGGGCGCGCACGGCCTCGAGGAACGCGGCGTCTACCGCATCCACCAGTTCGAGAAGCAGGAGATGATCGTCGTCTGCCGTCCGGAGGATTCGAAGGAATGGTATGACCGTCTCTGGCAGAACACCGTCGATCTCTTCCGCTCGCTCGACATCCCGGTCCGCACGCTCGAATGCTGCTCCGGCGACCTCGCCGATCTGAAGGTGAAGTCCTGCGACGTCGAAGCGTGGTCCCCGCGCCAGAAGAAGTACTTCGAGGTCGGCTCCTGCTCGAACCTCGGCGACGCGCAGGCCAGACGCCTCAAGATCCGCGTGCAGGGCGACGGAAAGAAATACCTCGCGCACACGCTCAACAACACCGTCGTGGCTCCGCCGCGCATGCTGATCGCGTTCCTCGAGAACAATCTCTGCGCCGACGGCACGGTGAAGATCCCGGTCGCGCTCCGTCCGTACATGGGCGGCAAGGAAGTCCTCGTCCCGAAGAAATGAGGACCGCGCGAAATCTTTGTTTACGAATCCCACTTGATTTTTTCAAAAAGATCGGGTATAATTAAAATATAACGATGAACAAAGGGGGGAATCGGCTTTGGCACTTCAGGAATCCGGAGAAATGTATCTGGAGGCGATCCTCGTCCTTTCGCAGGCCAAGGGCTTTGTCCGTTCCATCGACGTGAGCGAGTACCGCAACTATTCCAAGCCCAGCGTGAGCCGCGCGATCGGCATTCTCCAGGACGGCGGCTACGTCATCATGGGGCGCGACGGCGGGCTGACGCTAACGGAGGCGGGACGGGAGATCGCGGAGAAGATCTACGATCGGCACAAGACCCTGACGAAATTCTTCACGCTCCTCGGTGTCGACGAGGCCATCGCGACGGACGACGCCTGCCGGATCGAGCACTGTATCAGCGACGAATCCTTCTTCGCGCTGAAGAATTACACGATGCACCTCGAATCTGAAAAGAAGCAGTAATCCATAACGCAGAAAAAGAACTGTCGGTCTCCGGCAGTTCTTTTTTCTGGGCTTATTCGGCGAGCGCGTCGAGGAGGGTTTGATAGTATGCGAGGTCGATGTCGCGGATGTTCGCGAAGTAGTGGTTGAGGCCGCGCTCTTCCCCGTCGTCCCAGCGGATGAGGTAATACCGCTTCTCCGCCGTCGCCGGAATGGAGGCCACGGGCGCGCTCTCGTCCGGTCCGACCCGCGAGGAGCCCGCGAGGATCACGTGATCCCGGTCGTTCGTCACGGAGTAGTTGAAGGTCTTCGCCGTGCGCGTGTCGTTGACGGCGTACAGCGTGAGACGTCCGTCCTCCGGCTCGTCGAACATGAGGCAGAAGGGCTTCTGCGAGCGCCGGATATAGGAGTAGGCGAGCTTCCTGTCGAGGTAGTAGTCCACGATCGCGTCCGAGATCTGCGGCCAGCCGTCGATGAGGTTCCACCAGATGATCCCGGTGCGGCGCCATTTCGAGAGACGGAAACGTTCGATGAAGTATTTCTTCGCTTCGGCCTGCGAGATCTGCGAGGCGAGGGAGAAGGAGGCGAGATCCGCCGTCGCAGGTCCATCCTTGCCGAAGAGCGTCTCGACCTGATTCCACATCAAGCGGATGCGGTAGCCGTAGGGCGAATCCTCCTGTCCATCCATCGTCGCGGCGTGCACGAGCCATTCGCGATCGCCGAGGCAGGGCCAGAGGTGGTCGGGATCGATGTACTTCGCGAGGGATTCAGGCGAAGGACAGCCGTGATACCCGGTCTCGGAGGCGAAATGGCAGACGGTGTTCCGGTAGTAGTCGCCCTTGAAGTAGTCGCGCGGTCCCCAGAGGTGGTTCTCGGAGATCTCACCGCGCGTGCGGTACGCCTCTTCGTCGATGTACGGCGAGGACGGGAGATAGGGCCGCGAATAATCGATGACGCGGAGGACGTCCGGGATGACTTCGCGCGTGATCCGGTTGTCGTTCGGATCACGGTCCTCCCCGCCCCATGCGTACGCGCAATCGCATTCGTTGTCGCCCGCCCAGAGGATGATCGACGGGTGGTTGCGGAGCCGCTTCACGACGGCGGAGACCTCCTCCCGCATCGCGTCGAGGAATTCCTCATCCTGCGGATAGACGCCGCATGCCATCGCAAAGTCCTGCCAGACCATGATACCGTGCGCGTCGCAGTAGTCGTAGAAGAGATCGTTTTCGTAGACGTTGCCGCCCCAGCACCGGACGATGTTGCAGCCGAGGTCGTCGAGCATCGGCAGGATCGCGGGCAGCCGCTCCTCGTCCCGCCAGTGGAACGCGTCGACCGGGACCCAGTTCGTGCCCATCGCGAAGATCTTTTTCCCGTTGATTTTGAAGCAGAACTCACCGTGTCCTTCGCGGTCCGTCGTCGAGGTGCGGATCAGCTCTACCGTCCGGACACCGAACTTTGTCTCACAGGTGTCGACAACCTCGCCGTCCATGAGCAGCTCCGCCGAGAGGGTGTAGAGGTTCGGCTCTCCGTAGTTGCGGGGATTCCAGAGCTTCGGGTGATCGATGTCCCGCGTGAAGGCAAAGCCCGTGTGCCAAAGCTTTTCTTCGTACGTGAACACGCTGTCCCCGCACTTCCCCGTGATCCGCACGGCAAAGCGATGGATGTTCGCGCTGCCCACTTCCGTGTTGAATACGATCCGCACGCGCGCCCGCTCCTCGCTCGCCGAGACGGTATAGGCGTAGACATCCTTCATGTGCGCCGCGGGGAGCCGCTCGATATAGACGTGCCGCCAGATCCCGCAGGAGACCGCGCGGGGCATGATGTCCCAGCCGTACATGTGCGGCGCCTTGCGGGTGTGGAGCGAGTCGAATTCCGTCCGCTGCGCGCCTTCATAGGGCTCGACGTCGTATCGTCTTGCCGCGACGGCCGCCGGGATGAAGTGGACGAAAAGCTCATGTTTCCCGCCCGGAAGTTCGTCGAGGGGGATACGGTGGGGGATCAGCATATTGTCGAAGCGTCCGAGGAGGCGCGCGTCGAGATAGACCTCGGCATAGCAGTCGAGCCCTTCGAAGACGAGGGCGTCGGTCGCGGCGGGGTCTTCCCGATAATCGAACGTCCGGGAGAGGCAGTAGTGGACGTTTTCATAGTCCTGCACTTTTAATATATTCTCGCCGCGGAACAGCTCGGGCAGGATCCCCGCGGCCTCGAGATCGGTTTCAAGCGCGCCGGGGACGGTCGCCGGGATCTCCCGCATGCCCCGGCAGTCGGCGGCGCATTTCACGTCCGGGCGGCAGAATTCGCCGTAGAATCCGCGCCAGCGTCCGTCGAGGGTGAATCTTTGTCTCATGGGTGGCCTTCCTTTCGATAATATCAATGGATCGGATGAAAAACCCGCCCGGACCGGATCGATTCAGGCGGGTGTGGGTCGGGATTCAGAAGAGGAAGAAAAACGTCGCGGCAAAGGAGAGGATCAGCCCGGCGAGCGTGACCCGGTCCGGCTTCTCGCCGAAGAAGATCCGTCCTGCGACTGCGGAGAGCACGACCGATCCGCCCGTCACCATCGGATAGAGGACCGAAGCGGGCAGATTCGACGCGCTGAGGAGCTGGAGGGTGTAGGAGATCCCGTTGCAGAGCGCGTTTGCCGCTATGATCAGTACGATCGCGCCGACGGCGGTCTTCTCCCGCACAGCGGCTCCGCCCTCACCGGGGTCATCCTTCGTTCGCTTGCCGCGCAGGGCGAGGACCGCAAGACAGACCGCCGAGATGACGCCGTTCATGAAATTGCCGAGGCAGGCATAGGACGGCGCGTTCACCACATCCTTGGCGAAGAGGTTGATCTGATGGGTCTTCGACACGATGCTCGCGACGCCGTTGAGGAGGAAGACCGCGAGGCAGAGGACGACGAACAGTCTGCCGCCGCCCTTCCCCGACTTTCGCCGCGCGAGGACCGGGAAGATCATCGAGAGGGTCAGAAGCACGAGTCCCGCGACGCGCATCGCGATTCGCCAGGGCTCCGCGTCCCGGAACTCGCCGAGGACGGTCACGCCGAAAAGATACGGCAGCATCATACCGCCGAGCATCAGAAACATCATGAACACGGACATGTCGCCGAGGGCCATGATCTTGAAGCCGATCAGCGTATAGGCGCAGGAAAGCGAGGCCATCAGCGCGCCCGTGAAGAGGGAGAACCACGTGAAGCGGAATCCCCCGCCGACGGTCACGGCGATGACATAGGTGACAGCGGCGGACGCAAATCCCGCGGCGGTCGCGAACACGAGGGACGCCCTCGCGCCATCTCCGCACCGCAGGCCGTAGGCCTTATTCGTCGAAAACTGGAGCGCGAGCAGGACGACGGCGGCAAAGATATAGAGATAATACTGCATCCCGCATCCTCCCGGGGATCAGTCGAGGCCGAGGGAGGTGAGGTAGTCGTAGCTCTTCCTGAGGCAGGAGAACGGATCCTCGCCGTAGCAGTTGTCCTGCTCGATGTAGGCGTATTTCGTGCCGGCCTTTTCAAACGCGGGGATGATCCTCTCGAAGTCGAGCGCGTTTCCGCCGCCGACCCACGACATTCTCCGCTCGCCGTCGGGCATGACGAGCATGTCCTTGAAGTGGACGACCGGGAGACGGCCCGCGAGGCGTTCAATCTCGGGCACGACGTCATAGCCGCCGTACTTCACCCAGTACGTGTCGAGCGTGAAGCCCATCTGCGCGGGCGTGAATTCGTCGGAGAGGTGGAACATGACCGGGCGTCCGTCGTCGAGGACCGTTTCGTATTCGCCGTTGTGGTTGTGATACATGAAGAGGCATCCCGCCGCGGCGATCTTGTCCATCGCGGGACGGAGCTTCGGCTCGGCGATGAAGTCCGCGTACTTCGCGGTGCCGCCGGGCATGCTGCCGATGCCGATGTAGGAGCATCCGAAGGTCTTGTGCTCGTCGATGACTTTTTCGGTCTCGTTCAGGATGCGGTCATAGCTGAAATGCGTGATGCCGCAGGTGAGGCCGTTCTTTTTGAGCTCGTCCCGGAGCCATTCGGCCTCGTAGCCGCAGGTGCCGGAGACCTGCACGGTGGTATAACCGATATCTGCTACCTTTTTGAGCGTTTCGGAAAAGTCGTCGAGATTGCGGCAGAAGTCGCGGAGGGTGTAAAGCTGCGCGCCGATTTTCATGATGGAATCTCCTTTGTCGTCCTATCGGATTTTGGATCGGATTTGTTTCCGCTGTCTGTATTATCCTTCATTTTTGAGGATTTGTCAAGGCAATCGGGGAAAAAACTTCTTGCAAGCGCGAATTCTTTATGCTATAATGGAAACGAAAAATAATTCCGATGGGGAGGCACGGCATGAAAACGAAATACGGCTTCAATATGCTCTGGATGTACGCGGGAAATTACGGGAAGATCCCCGAAGAGGCAAACGAGCGGGAGCTCGACTTCATCGCGGAGGAGGGCTTCAACTTCATCCGCATTCCGACGGACTACCACTTCTGGACGAAGGATTTCGACTACACGCATCCGGACGAAAAAGTCCTCGCCTATTTCGACCGCTACGTCGAGGCGTGCAATTCGCGCGGTCTCCACGCCTGCCTGAACATCCACCGCGCGCCGGGCTACTGCATCAACTGGCCGGAGCGTGAAAAGCACAATCTCTGGCGGGACGAGGAGGCGCAGGAGGGGTTCATCTATCTCTGGAAGATGTTCGCCGAGCGGTACCGCGGAATCTCGTCCGATCTTTTGAGTTTTGACCTTGTGAACGAGCCCGCGAACATCCCGCCGTCCCATCCCTGTACGCGCGAGGACCACGCGAAGGTCATCCGCAAAACGGTCGAAGCGATCCGCTCGGTCGATCCGGACCGCGAGATCGTGATCGACGGCTTCAACGGCGGCGGCTCGGCTCTTCCCGAGCTCGCCGATCTCGGAAAGCAGGGCGTCGTGCACTCCGGGCGGGGGTACGAGCCGTTTCAGGTGACGCACTACAAAGCGGAATGGGTGCGCGGCGGCGCGGACTGGGCGGCGCCCTCCTATCCGGGCGAGGTGGCCCCGGGTCAGTTCCGCGACCGCGCGTGGATCAGGAATTACTATCAGCCGTGGCGCGAGGTCGAGGCGCAGGGCGTGAAGGTACACATAGGGGAATTCGGATGCTACAACAAGCTCCCGAACGATCTCGCGCTCCGCTGGTTCGAGGACGTGCTCTCCGTCTTCCGGGAATTCGGATGGGGGTATTCCCTCTGGAATTTCCACGGGACGTTCGGGATCGTGGAGCACGGGAGACCGGGGACGGCGTACGAGGAGTACAAGGGGTTCAAGGTCGACCGGGCGCTGCTGGAGCTTTTGAAAATCCCCTTTGCGAAATGATCCCGAAGGGCATTGCTCCCGCCCTTCGGAAGCCTTCGCATGGGAACATCTGTTATACGGTATCCATAGAAAAGGACTGTCGCAATCGGCAGTCCTTTTGGTATTCAGATCACGTACATATCCCCGGTGTCGGTCTGCATGAGGTCGGCGACGGTGATGCCGGAGAAGTAGTCGCGGGTGAGGGCGTAGAATTTCTCCCACATCGGGAGGGTGCGGCACTCGGATTTCCGCTCGCAGACCTTCGTTGTGTCCGCGAGACAGGAAACCGGGGCGAGGTCCTCCTCCGTGAGGATCAGGATGTCGTACACGCGGTATTCGTCAGGGTCCTTCGTGAGGCGGTAGCCGCCGCCCTTCCCCTGCACGCCCTCGATGAGGCTGTTCTTCGTGAGGACCGGGAGGATCTTTTCGAGATATTTCAGCGAAATGTCCTGCCGCGCAGCGACATCCTTCATGGGGATGTACCCCCCGTTCGCGTGCTCCGCAAGGTCGATGAGGACCCGGAGCGCGTATCGGCCTCGTGTGGATATCAACATGTTTACCTCCATTGTCAGGCACCCCGAAAACTCCGGTTTTCGCCGGAGTCATCGGAGGTTTTTTCTTTTGTTCGTTTCGGTCCCGCCGAGTTGTCAGTCGGCGAAGAGCGGGGTGGAGAGATAGCGGTCTCCGGTGTCGGGGAGGAGGACCACGATGGTCTTGCCCGCGTTCTCGGGACGCTTCGCCAGCTCGATGGCGGCCCACGTCGCCGCGCCGGAGGAGATGCCTACAAGCACGCCCTCTTCCCTGCCGATCCGGCGTCCGGTTGCAAACGCGTCCTCGTTCGCGACGGCGATGACCTCGTCGTACACGGCGGTGTTGAGGACGTCCGGGACGAAGCCCGCGCCGATGCCCTGGATCTTATGCGGACCCGCGACGCCCGTGGAGAGGACCGCGGAGGAGGCCGGCTCGACGGCGACAACCTTCACGCCGGAGTTCTTCGATTTCAGATATTCGCCGACGCCCGTGACGGTGCCGCCCGTGCCGACGCCCGCAACGAAGATGTCGACCGCGCCGTCGGTGTCGTCCCAGATCTCGGGGCCCGTGGTCTCGCGGTGGACCTTCGGGTTGGCGGGGTTGACGAACTGACCGGGGATGAAGGAATCCGGAATCTCACTGGCGAGCTCGTCGGCCTTGGCGATCGCGCCTTTCATGCCCTTCGCGCCTTCGGTGAGCACAAGCTCCGCACCGTAGGCCTTCATGAGCTGGCGGCGCTCGACGGACATGGTCTCCGGCATGACGATAATGATGCGGTAGCCCTTCGCCGCCGCGACTGCCGCGAGGCCAATGCCGGTGTTGCCGCTTGTGGGCTCGATGATGACGGAGCCGGGCTTCAGTTTCCCCGTGGCTTCCGCGTCGTCGATCATGGCCTTGGCGATGCGGTCCTTGACCGATCCGGCGGGGTTGAAGTATTCGAGCTTCGCGAGGATCTTCGCACCGAGGGCGTCGTTCTTCTCAATGTGGGTCAGCTCCAAGAGGGGCGTCTTTCCGATCAGCTGATCGGCGGAGGTATATACGTTCGACATGGTTTTTCTCCTTCAAACAGATCTTTTATACTACCTCTCCGGTAGGTTGGTGTGATTATAGCACACCCCGATCGGTTTGTCAAGGGGTTTTCCGAAAATATTTACCGATTTTTTTGGTAGGTATTCGGATATAACGTCGGACGAACGGGAAAGGGGGACGCCGCACGGGCAATCCCCCTCTGATTTCACCGGATCCGGACCGTCGCCATCGAGGCGGGCGCGAGTGTGAAGGTGATCCGGCGTCCGTCGACGCTGCACGCTCCGCATTCGTGCCGCTCGGTGATGTCGACGAGGGCTGCATGCTCCGGTTCTTTTGTCTTGTCGGAGAGGACGAGCGTGACCGGGCCGCCATCTCCGCCGAAGTCCGCGACGCGCACGATGAGGCCGCCGTCCTCGCCGTTCTTGACGCCGGAGACCATCACGCCGTCCGCCGCTTCGAGCGTCATGAGCGCGCCGGAGAGCGGCAGGCTCCCCGCGTGCTTCGTGCCGGCGTTGAAGGCGATCGGGTGGACGTAGAGTGTCGCGAGCTTCTTCTGCTCCCCGGGCGGGCAGACGCCGACACCGAGGTTGAAGTGGTGGATGCCGCGCTCCGGATACGGATCGGGTTCATAGGAGGAGCGGATGAGCGTCACCGCGCCGGCGTTCTCATGCCCGCGGAAGCCGTATTTCGAATCCGTGACGATGAAGGCAGCGTTCCCCTCTTTTTCAAGCCGCATGAAGCTGTTGCCCGGGACGTCGTGGGCGATATCGCCGCGCGTGATCTTCCCCATCGCGATGTCGTAGGTGTAGTTCTCCACGGCATAGCCGACGGGCAGGTAGAAGCCGAGCTGCGGGACGTTGTCGCCCGGTACGCCGATCTCATGCCAGTCGACGTCCGCATGGAAGTTCAAGATCTTCGATTCGCCGATCAGCTCGACCGTGACGGTCAGCTTCGAGGAGGCAAAGCGCACCTCGTAGGTGAGGCGGCGGCGCATGCCCGTCGTGCCGTAGTCGACGAGGCGGAGATTCTTGTCCGGCGCGTTCAGCACGTCAACGCTCATGTACTCGCCGACCCGCCATGCGGTCATGCCGTGGCGCGGATTCTCGCGGATGAAGCGGAAGACGGCGGAGGGCTTCTCCGGCGTGACGATCCGCTCGCCCGTGGTCTTGTCAGTGAGCTCGGTCAGGGCGAAGGTCATGGGATCGAAGACCGCGCGGATCTGTCCGTTTTCCAGCACATACGGATTGTCGTAGATATAATCGCACCATTCGCCGGGATTCACGGCGGCGGGGAGTCTATGATCCTCATCCAGGCTCAGCACGAGCGTGGTCCAGCCGAACGCCGGGACCTTCGCGCGAACGAGGAATTTCGTGAAGTCGTGGCCCCAGTAGCCGCGGTCGGCTGCGAGGACCTCGAACGGGACGGCCTTGCCCTCGGGATCCGTGATCTTCGCGACGCCGAGGTCGTAATGGTAGTCCCAGACGGTGATCTCGGTCACCTCATCGCGGTCGTAGCGCGTCGGATTGAAGAGGTGGATGGCGCGGACGGGACCTCTCCCGCGTTCGGTCTGCGGGAAGCGGTAGCCTGCGCTGTGCTCGACCGCAAAACCGACGCCGCCGCCCTCGGAATGGGTGAAGCTCTCGTCCGAAAAGGGAATCGACGAGGTATCGATCGCGTCGGCGAGGTTGCGGAGCGCGGAGTTGGCGGCGATGTCGATCCCGGCGAGCGCGTCCTGGAAGTGCCCGAGGGCGTATTCGCGGGTCTCGGTGATGCCGGAGCCCGGGAGGATGTCGTGGAAGTGGTTGAAGAGGATCTGACGCCACGATTTCTCAAAGATCGCGGTGCGGTCCGGCGCTCCGGTCAGGGCGGTCGCGGCAGCGGCATAGGTCTCGGCCTCGTAGGCGCGGTCCTCGGCGATGCGGTTCGCCATCTTGATGCGGGTCTGGGTGGTGTAGCAGCCCGTGAAGACGAAGTTCAGCTCGTGATCGAGGACGGGCAGCTTCTCGCGGATCTTCTCGCAGGCGGCGAAGAACTTGCCGTAGGTTCCGAATTCGATGGTCGGATAGAGCGGGAAGGTCGCGTCGTCGATGATCCGCTCGATGTCGTTGCGGCTCGGTCCGCCGCCGTGGTCGCCGACGCCGTAGACCTTGAGGTAGGTGTCCGTGCCGATCGCCGCGCAGTAGAGCGGGATGGTCTCGAAGGTGCGGAGGTTGATGTCACTGTTGTATGCCTTCGTATCGTGGAAGACGAGGAGCTCCTTTCCGGACTTCGAGCGCCAGCGGTAGAGCTCGGGGCGGTCGTCGTTCGCGCGCATGTGGTAGTAGTAGTCGACGCCGCCGTTTTGGCAGATCTCGGGAACGTTGAGGTTGTGCCCGAAGGTGTCGGGCTCGAAGTCGATGCGGATGGAATCGGGATCGATGTCGAGCAGGCCGCCGAGGTAGCGCTTGGTGTAGAGGATATGGCGCGAGAGGGATTCGCCGTTCGGCATGTTCTTGTCGGTCTCGGTCCAGGTCGACGCGGAGACCTCCCAGCGGCCCTCATGGACGTACTTTTTGATCTCGTCGAGCATCTCCGGCGCGAAATCCTCGACGATCTTGTAGGTCGACGCCTGGGACTGCGCGAAGGTAAAGGACGGGTAGTCCTTCATGAGGTCGAGCATCGTGCGGAAGGTGTCGATCGTGACGGAGGCGGTCTCGTGATAGCCCCACATCCAGTTCATGTCGATGTGCGCGTGGGCGATGCAGTAGACCTTCAGAGCCTTCGCCGCCGGGGAGAGGTCCGCGAGGGAGTCCTCGACGCGCTTCGCCGTCGTGTGAGAGATGGTGTGCTCCTCGGTAAGGGCAGCGAGAAGCTCGTCCGCCGCCGTCTCGAGCCGCGCGTCGTAGATGTGCTCCTTCGTCGAGGACAGGCAGGCCATGTAGCAGAGCTCGGCGTAAATGCGCTGCGCCCAGTAGTTCGTCGACGAGACGCCGCGGATGCGTTTGAGTTTATCGTTGAGTGTCATGGGATTTCTCCTTTTCTCCGGATTTGTCCGAGAATGCGGGCCGCAGGGGGCCGTTTCTCTGTTCATTATAACGAAAAAACGAGGAAAAGTCAAGGTATTATCAGGAAGATGTACCGGATTCTGAGGGATTTCGTTCTGCACGGGACGGATTCGTCTCCGATCCCCTTGACAGGGATGCGGGAATATGTTATAATGCCATTGAACAAAGTTCTCGCGAACGCTAAAAGGAGACAAAAACCATGAAGAACCAGGGAACCATGAAACGCACGCATCTTGCCCGGGACACCGAGGCTTTTTTCCGGGCAATGGATCGAAGGAAGAAGCTGCTTTCCGCATTTGGAATTCCGCTCTGCTGGATCGCCGGGGTGATTCTGTGCGCCCTCTATACCGCTCATCGCGGTTCGCCGTTCTTCTCACGGGACGCCCTTCCCTTTCTGCTGATCCTGATCGTCCCCTTCTGGCCCCTCCGGCTGCATGTCCCGCTTCTCGGGAAGACCTACTACGCCACGGTGGAGCAGATCCAGAAGCGCGCAGACCGGGTTGTCGGCGGCGGCGCGCACGCTTTCAAAACAGGACGGAACCCCCGCGCCACCCTCGGGATTCCGCCGACGCTGACCTTCCGCGTGATCCTGCGCCCGGACGACGAGGAGACCGGAGCACCGATGAAAAAAACGCGCACGGTCGTGCTCCCCGGCGACAGTTTCCTGCCCTTTTCAGCCGGATCGCGGGTATTCAAAGCCGGGGCGATGCGCTATCCGATCCCCTGCGATTTCGACGAGCTCCCGAAGGTCTACTGCCCGGTCTGCGGCTTTGACAATGAACCGGGACGCGAGCGGTGCCGGCAGTGTTGTTCGAGGCTCGGACGCAGGAGATGAGACGTTTTCCCTGTTTTTCAGCCGCGGGGATTGATTTCCCGGCGGCCTTGTGCTACAATAAAACCAATCCAAAATCAACCTTTGGGAGGTCAGCATGAAAATTCTGTTTTTAGGCGATTCCATCACCGACGTCGGACGCAACACGAACAACGGGAGTCTGATCTCGATCGGTCAGGGCTATCCGCTCCTCGTCGACGCCTGCCTGTCCGTGAAGTATCCGGGCGAATACACATTCGAGAACCTCGGCATCAGCGGCAACCGCATCGTGGACGTCTACGCGCGGATCAAGGCGGACTGCTGGAACCGCAAGCCGGACCTCGTCTCGATCCTCATCGGCGTCAACGACGTCTGGCATGAGTTCGGCGGGCACAACGGCGTCGAAGCGGACCGCTTCTACAATGTTTACAGGATGCTCGTCACCGACACGAAGCGCGCCTTGCCCGAGAGCCGGAAGATGATCCTCATGGAGCCATTCGTGCTGAAGGCAAGCGCGACCGAGGGCGCATGGGACGCCTTCCGCTCTGAGACCGAGAAGCGCGCGGAGGCTGTGCGCCGGATCGCCGGGGAAACCGGTCAGATCTTCCTGCCGCTCCAGGCGATGTTCGACGAGGCGGCCCAGAAGATGCCCGCGTCCTACTGGCTCGGCGACGGCGTCCATCCCACCCCGGCGGGGCACGGGCTCATCGCGGACGCGTGGTTGAAGTGCTTCGAAGAGAATTTCCGCTGACGTGGCAAGGCTTTCCGACTCTGTCCGCCTTCCCTTCCGGCTGGGAGACGGCTATCCCGACGCGGTCCCGGTGATCCGCTCGGACCGGAAGACAGTATCGCTCGAGCTGAAACGGGACGGGGCGATCCTCGTCCGCGCGCCGCGAAAGCTCCCGGACGCGAAGATCCGCGAATTCCTCGCCTCCCGCGAAGTCTGGCTCCGCGCTCACCTTGCGAAGCAGGCTGAGGTTGATGAGGAGGGATCCGAGCGCCTCACGCAGGAGGAGATCGACGAACTCTTCCGCGATGCCCTTGACGATCTGCCCGCGCGGTGCAGGCGTTATGCGCCCCTCGTCGGCGTGCACTACGGGCACATCACGATCCGCAATCAGCGGACGAGGTGGGGGAGCTGCTCGTCGGAGGGGAATCTGAATTTTAACTGTCTATTGATACTCGCGCCGCCCGAGGCCCGGGATTACGTCGTGATCCACGAACTCTGCCACCGGATCGAGATGAACCATTCCCCGCGCTTCTGGGCGGAGGTGGCGCGCGTCTGCCCGGATTACAAGGCACAGCGGAAGTGGTTCCGCGAGCACGGTCCCGCGATCATGAAGCGGATGTTCGGGTGACGGGCCGATCAAATCCTATTCATCCGTGACTGCAACGATGCTCTGAAAGGAGTCCCTCATGTTCACCGTTAAAAACGCGCATATCCTCGTCTCGCCGGACGTCATCGGCGATCTCAACTCTCCCGAGCTCTATGCGGCGAAGGAGCTCCGCTACTACCTCGGACGGATGACGGCGGCGAGCCTGCCCCTCTCCTCCGAAGGCGATCCGGACGGCGCGATCGTCGTCGGCTCCGCGTCCGGCCTCGATGTCTCGGACTGCTCGGACGACGGCTTCCGCATCGAAGCCTCGGAAAACACCGTCCGCATCGCGGGGGGATGCCGTGGCGTGCTCTACGGCGCGTACGCGCTGCTCGAGAAGCTCGGCGTCCGGTTCTTCACGATGACCTGTGAAAAGGTCCCGACCGCGCCCGACGCCGTGATCCCGGCGCTTTCCGTGAAATCGGAACCCGTGTTTGAGTACCGCGCGCACAACTATCCCCCGATCCGTCAGATGCCGCGCTTCATGGCGAAGCTGAGGCTCAACGGCGTGGCAGGAGGCGGTCCGATCCCCGCGCGGCTCGGCGGCTCGATGACCTACGGCCTCTTCGTGCACTCGTTCGAGCACCTGATCCCGACGGCGGAATTCGGCGAGACGCATCCCGAATACTTTGCCCTCGTCGACGGACGGCGCGTGACGAGGAGCGGCGGGCGGACCCAGCTCTGCCTCACCAATCCCGACGTGATCCGGCTCCTCACCGAGCGGACCCGGGACTTCCTGCGCGCGCATCCGGGCAACCGCCTGATGTCGCTCTCGCAGAACGACTGGGGCGGGAACTGCCAGTGCGAAAACTGCCGCAAGATCGACGAGGAGGAGGGATCTCCGTCCGGTACGCTTCTCCGCGCGGTCAACGCCGTCGCCGAGGCGCTGGAGGAGGAATTCCCCGACGTCATCTTCGACACGCTCGCCTATGTGTACAGCCGTCCCGCACCGCACATCACCCGCAACCGGCATAACGTCTGCGTGCGGCTCTGCTCGATCGAATGCTGCTTCTGCCATCCGTTCGACGGCTGCGACGACGAAAAACGCTCGGTCACGCGTCCGGACGGAACAAAATCGAGCTTCATCACGGATCTCCGGGACTGGGGCAGGATCTGTAACCGGATGTACATCTGGGACTACACGACCTGCTTCGCGCACTACCCGACGCCGCATCCGAACTGGCGTGTTTTGCAGCGCAACGCCCAGCTTATGGCGGAGAACAACGTCAAGGGCGTGTTCGAGCAGGCCTGCGGTGCATCCCAGGGCGGGGTCGATTTCAACGAGTTGCGTGCGTACCTCATCTCGAAGCTCCTCTGGGATCCGTACTGCGATCTCGAGGCGCACCGCCGGGAGTTCATGGAATACTACTACGGCGCGGCGGCT
>CACZSA010000067.1 GCA_902783705.1 uncultured Ruminococcus sp. | reverse complement strand
CTTTACTTTTCCCCCGCCGTCCTGTATAATAAAGAAAAAACGAAAACCGGAGGCTGACATGGGCATCAACGAAAAACTGTCCCGGGACCGGGTGGCGGGATTTCTGCGCAATGAGGGCGGACGCATCGTCAACGGGCGCGGCGAGGAGATCCTCCTCTGCGGCATGGGCATCGGCAACTGGCTCCTCCCCGAGGGGTACATGTGGAAATTCGCGGGGCGTTACAACCGTCCGTCGACCATCGAGGGACTCGTGCGGCATCTCTGCGGATCGGAATACGCCGCGCGGTTCTGGAAAACCTTCCGCGAGAATTATATCACCGAGGCGGACGTACGCGCGATGGCGGAGGCGGGCTTCAACTCCGTGCGCCTCCCGGTGAACTGGCGCGTCGTAATGGAGGACGAGCCGGGCATCCGCTGGCGTGAGGACGGCTTCGCTCTCATCGACCGCTTCCTCGACTGGTGCGGAAAGTGGAAGCTCTACGTCTGCCTCGACCTCCACGGCGCGCCGGGCGGTCAGACGGGACACAACATCGACGACAGCTGGGACGACATCCCCCGCCTCCTCACGGACACCGAATCCGATTCGCGGGAGAAGACGATCGCGCTCTGGAAGGAGTTCGCCCGCCGGTACCGCGACCGATGGATCGTCGGGATGTACGATCTTCTGAACGAGCCCGTCCGCACGCCCACCGAGGGGACGAAGGAGCTGCCGGACCTCTCGGAGGAGCTGCGTGCCTTCTACCGCGACTGCATCCGCGCCGTCCGGGAGATCGACACGCGGCACATGTTCTCCCTCGAGAGCATCTTCTGGGCATCCCGCTCGGACTTTTTCACGGAGCGCTTCGACGACAATGCCGCGGCGCATTTCCACCGCTACTGGTGCCCGCCGGAGCTCTCGGTCCTCACGGGCTTCCTCGACGTTCGAAAGCGGCTCGGGCTCGCGCTCTACCTCGGCGAGACGGGCGAGAACGATCCCCGCTGGTTCGCCGCGATGTATCCCCTCGCGCTCGCGAACGACATCGGTCTGAACGTCTGGCCCTGGAAAAAGATGGAGACCGGAAACTCGCCCTGCTCGATCAGAAAGCCCGCGGGCTGGGACTGGATCACGGGCTTCACCGCGGGCGGCGACCGTCCGTCCTATGCCCGCGCGCAGGCGATCTTCGATGAATACCTCGAAAACATCCGCTTTGAGAACTGCGATTGGCGCGCGGCGGTCATCCCGTCGATCACACGCTCGCCCGGCTGCGTCTTCAAGGCGTGCGACTTCGTCCCGGGCTCGGATTCCGGCACGGAGCGGCTCGGCGAACGCTGGGAGGAGGCCCGGGTGCGCTTCCCGGCGGGCTCGTCGGCGTCCTACGACCTCATGGCGTCCGGCGCGTGCGGCGAGATCGCGTTCACGGCGGACTTCGGCCCCGCCTCGACGGTGGAGCTGGCGATCGACGGGGAAACGCTCCTCACCGCCGAGGTATCGTGTGAGCGGGAGATCCGACTGAAGGTCCCGCGCACCGAGGCCTGCCGCCTCACCGTGACCTGCCGGGAGGGCGGCTTCGTCCTCGGGGACATCCGGTGGGAGAGGGCGTAAGGTCTGCGCAGAACCGCATGGAAAGCATTGAACAGAAGGAGGACATCATGGACAGACAGCGTTTCCGCGATCCTTTGAACGAGGACCGCCCGTATATGCTCCGGCACGACATGGCGGAGGGCGGTGATCCCAACCCGAGCCTCGACGCGCTTCATAAAGCCGGCTTCGGCGGCATCGTCACGAATGCCCCGTGGCATCAGGGAGCCGGCGATCCCGCGCTCTACCTCGGCCCGGAGGAGGATTTTCACGCGCTCGACCGGGCTGTGGAGGAGACTGCTGCGCGCGGGATGGGCGTGTGGCTCTACGATGAGAAGGGATACCCGAGCGCGTCCGCCGACGGGCTCACAATGCTCGGGCATCCGGAATACGAGGCCCGCGGCGTCACCGAGATCCGCGTGAACGGCGGCACATGGCAGAGGCCCGACACCTTCGAGAAGATCGTCTTCGCCTGCCGGGAGGGCGGTTCCCCCGTTCCCTTCGACGCCGACCGTGCGGAGGGCGCGGACCGGGTGTATGCCGTCCGGCCCGTATTCGAGGGCTCCCACGCGCAGAAATGCGGATGGGGACCGCGGCACTACCCGAACCTCATGGACAAGGAGGCCGTCGCCGCGTTCATCCGGTGCACCTACGACCGCTATTTTGAGAATACCGGGACATTCCCGCGCTTCGAGGCGGTCTTCACGGACGAGCCGAGCCTCATGGCGGGCTACGTCAACTGCGGCGTCCCGATGCCGTATGCGTTCCTCCCGTGGGCCGAGGACCTTCCCCGGGTCTACCGCGAGATGCACGGGCGGGAATTCACGGAGGATCTTCCCGTCCTCTTCTCCCGCGAGGAGCGCTTCGAGCCCGGAAAGCTCCGCTTCTGGCGGACGGTCGCGCGCATGACCGGGGAGGCATATTTCGATCAGATCGCCGCGTGGTGTTCCGCGCACGGGATCGCCTTCTCCGGGCACTGCCTGCTCGAGGAAAGCCTCTCGATGCACATCCCGCTCTACGGCGACCTGCTCCGCCAGCTCAAGGCCTTCGATTACCCCGGCGTCGACATGCTGACGGGCAGTCCGGAGTCCTATTACAGATCCCCTGCGGACTTCGCGATGGCGGCCCGGTACGTCGGCGGCGCTGCCCGGATGAGCGGCAAAACGCACCGCGTCATGGTCGAGATCTGCCCGATCTCCGGTCAAACCCACGAGGGCGACTTCACCTTCGAGGAACAGCGCGGCACGATGGCCCTCCTCTTCCGCGCGGGGATCAACCACATCAATTCGTACCTCTCCCCCGACCGCCTCGGCGAAGACTTCCCGGCCTATGCGGCGATGTTCGCCCGGGCTGCGTACGTCCTCCGCGATTCCCGGTGGACCGGGCAGATCGGCGTGTACTGCCCGACCGAGACCGCGCAGGGGACCTATTACCCGGATTATGTCGGCGTCAACTGCGGCCCGTCCCTCCCCGAGGCGATCTGGACGGCGGAGGCGGCGCTCTCCTCCCTCAACCGCTCCCTCGGCGCGGCGGGACTGGACTATACGATCGTCGACGGCGGCTGGATCCGGGAGGCCGAAGTCACCGAGGGCATGCTCGCGGCAAACGGCCTCGCAGTCCGCGCGCTCGTCATGCCCGCCGTTCTGTACCTCGATCCCGACGTCGCGGACAAGCTCGCGGCATTCGAGAGCTCCGGCGGCATCCTCCTCTGGACGGCGGCGAAGCCCGAGGAGATCGACGCGCCGCTCACCGACGATCCCGCATCCGTCCTCCGCTCCGCCGTCGACTACGGCATCCGGATCGAGGCGTCGGAGTCGGGCGTCGTCCTCGTCTCCCCGTTCGTGAAGGAAGGGCGGCGCGGATGGTATCTCGTGAACAACGCGCCGGGCGAGACAGCGATTCACGTCTCCCTCGCGGACGGCGCGCCCTTCTCCGTCTGGGATCTCCTCACGGGCGAGGTGCGTGACACCCCCGACGTCCGCATCCCGGCTTATTCCGCCGTGTTCGTGATGGAGGAGCCATAAGCCCCGAACGTAAAAAAAGCTGAGCCTCCGTTTTGCAGAGGCTCAGCTATTTCTTTATGCTTTCGGGTTCACGATCGCAAGATCAGCCGCCCAGCTCCGCGTAGGAGGAGTTCAGTCTGTCGGTGCTCTTCGTGAGGGACTTCATCGCCTTCTGGATGAAGGACGCGGTCTGGCCGGCCGTCGTGTTGGTCTTGAGGAAGACGATGCCGCTCAGACCCGCGATGGACTGGCTCAGCGCGTAGCCGAGGTCGACGTACTGCACGTCGCGGATGATGCGGAACATTTCCGTATCTTCCGGCGCGTCCGCCAGCTTGCTGCCCAGAACGGTCTCCCAGACAGCCGGAACGACGTTGTTGTAGTTCTCGCAGCTGATGGCCTCGAGGCAGTAGGAGATCAGCTCTTCGTGCGCGGCGGCGGAGAGGAGGACGCCCCAGTAGATGTCATAACCCGCGGAGGCGTAGTTTTCCTGCGCGGCGTCGAACTTCGGAGCCGGGAGGATGCCGTAGGAGATGTCGGTGTCGCGCATGCTCTCGTAGAGGTTGCGGTTTTCGGAGAACATGAAGAGGCCGCGGCCTTCGGAGAACATCTTGACGTTGTAGTCGGTGCCGGTGGAGGACTGGGTGAACTTGTCGAGCGCGTCAAACTTTTCCATGACGCTGACCATCTTGTCGATGTTGCCGGTGAAGCGCACGTTGCCCTCTTCGTCCTTCTCCATGCAGCCCGCGCCGAGGTCGGACTGGAACTGGAGCCAGCCGTAGCTTGCGGTGAGGAAGCCCCACTGGTCGTTCGCGTCGAGGGTGCCGTTGCCGTCGAGGTCGAGCATCGCGGCCTCCGCCATCGTCGTCATGTCGTCGATGTACCACTCGCCGTTGCGGACCTTTTCATAGGGCGCCTCGAGCTGGAGGTCGCTCATGAGCTTCTTGTTGAAGGACACGGTGCAGTTCATGTAGATACCGCTCATCGCCATGGAATTCGCCGTCGCGAACAGCTTGTTCTGGATGGTGAAGACCTGGGACGCGCCCTGCCACCACGGCTTCGAGAAGTCGATGACCTCAAAGCTGCGGAGGTTGCAGAAGTCGCCCTTCAGACCGTTGTTCATGGTCAGGTTGTCGTGGTTGTAAACGATGTGGTAGCTGTCGTCGCCGGAGATGATGAGGGTGTGCACGTTGTTCGAGACGACGGTTTCGTTGTCGTTCGCCACACAGGCGATCTCGACGTTGAAGCGGTCGGAGATCTTCGAGCGCTGGTTGAAGAGCGCGTCGTTGACGACCTCGCCGTTCATTTCGTCGGCGTAGATGTAGTTGCGCGCGTTGTACCACGTCGTCGTGAGGATCGAGAACACGTCGCCGCCGAAGTCCTTCTCCGGGAGATCGTCGCCGATGAATTCGTCCTCGTCTTCGTCAACCTCGGTCGCAGCGGGCGTTCCGCCGGGCGTGTTCGCCGCGCCGTTCGAGGGCGTTCCGTTGTCGGAGGGCTTCTCCGAACATCCCGCGAGAGCGGTGGAAGCCATGAGCGCCGCGAGGAGGAGGCTCAGGATTTTCTTTTTCATGCCGCAATTCCTTTCTGTCAGGCAGAGAAATAGATTGAACTGTATCTAAGCGCAGTTTACGAATTATTATAGCAGATTCCCGTCATGCTCGCAAGCACGCCCGCTGCACATTTACGAAAAGTTCACAGCAGAGCGATATTTTCGTTTTTCCCGGTAATCCCGGGATAAGAAATACCGCCCAGAGGAGGAGCTCCCCATCCGGGCGGCGCGGTTATTACTGTTCGATTGAAGCGCTTACTTTCTCTTGGCGATCCAGGCAGAGCCGAGGACCGTCATGAGGACGATCAGGGAGCCGCCGAGGACGGAGATCCGCTTTTTCATGGTAGATCCCCCTTGAAAACCTTAAATTCGATTGTGTTAACACAAGTTCATAATAGGGCCGTTTTGTGATTTTGTCAACGGATTTGAAATAATACCATAATTTCTGTATCGGAAACCTTAAAATGAGTCCGAAGCGGGCACTCCCCCGTTTTTCGTCGTTTTCTCCAAAAAAGCCCTTGACACCGCCTCTTCATCCGGTTATAATGAGGATAGGAATTCCAATCATCCTTGAGGTGCAGCATGAAAAACAACGTCCGCATCCTGTCCGCCTTCCTCGCGGCGACCTTCGCGCTCCTGTCCTTTTCCGCCTGCTCCGAAAACAGCCCCGCGGCGGATCCACAACCGAACGCCCCGGCCACCGATCCCGCGCCCTCCGACAATCTCTCGCCCGAAACCGACGCGCCTGAGGAACAGTTCATCCCGGACGCCCTCGACGGCGTGGATCTCGGCGGGCAGACCTCGCGGATCTTCTGCTGGGAATCGTGGGATCCCGGCGAATTCTTCGTCGAGGAGGACACGGGCGAGATCGTCGTCTCCGCGGTGTTCAACCGGAACCTGACCGTAGAGGAGCGCCTGAACGTCTCCCTCGCGTGGGATCAGTACCCCCGCAACGACGCGGCCTACGGCTCGACGCTCAAGACCGCCGTCTCGCAGCAGAATTCCTCCGGCGACGGGACCTATGACATCGTGGCGTGCTACGGCATGCGGATCGCCTCCTGCGCGACGGACGCCCTGCTCATGAACCTGCACGACGCCGCGCGGATCGACCTCTCGAAGCCGTGGTACTACGAATCCGCGACAATGGCGGGGACCCTGCACAAGGGCTACACCTACTTCACCGCCGGGGACCTCTCCTACAACGCGCTCGCCCGCATGTCCGGCGTCTTCTTCAATCAGGCCCTCGTCACGGACTACAATCTCGAGGATCCCTACGACATGGTGCTCGAGGGCGTCTGGACCATCGACAAGATGCACGACGTGATCTCCGGCCTCTATGTCGATCTGGACGGCGACGGGCGGCAGAGCCAGGGCGACCAGTACGGCGTCATGGTGGCAAACGACCAGATGCAGACCCTGTACTACGGCACGGGCTCCCACTTCATCGAGCACGACGCGGACGACAATCCGGTCCTCTCCGACGATATTTACAGCGAGCGGACCGTCACGATCCTCGAAAAATACCTGAGCCTCTTCTCGGAGGAGGCGGCGTTCAAGAACAGCATCGGCGACGATCCGACGATCTTCGACGAGGGACGCGCGCTCTTCTACATCTACCCGCTCGGACACGTCTCCGAGGGCGGGCTCCGCGAATCGAACATCAGCTACGGCTTTATCCCCCAGCCGAAGATCGACGAGGGGGAGGAAACCTACCACGCCTCCGTCACCAACGCCGTCACCCTCTTCGCGATCCCCCTCGTGATCGAATCGGACGAGCGGGCCTCCGCCGTCTTTGAGGCGCTGGCGTCCGAGGGCTACCGTCAGGTCTCCCCCGTCGTCTTCGAGCAGGCGTACAAGGCAAAATACAACTACGACGACAGCGCGCGGCAGACCACGATCTTCGACATGATCCGCCAGAACGCCGTCTTCGACCTCGGCAAGATCTTCTCGAACGACCTCTTCTCCGGCTTCTCGAACGGCGTCATCGGCGACTTCATCTGGAACAACCGGGACAATTACTCCTCCCAGGTCAAGTCCTTGACAAAGGTCTGGAACAAGAAGATGGACAAGCTCACGGAAAAACTCAACTTCGGCAACTAAGGAGACTCATCATGAAAAAAGTTCTGCTCATCCTCGTGGACGGCATGCGTCCCGATTCGCTCGCGGACTGCGGCAATCCCTTCGTCGGGGAAATGCTCGCGCACAGCCGCTATACGCTCGAGGGCCGCACGGTCATGCCGTCCGTCACCCTTCCCTGCCACATGTCCCTCTTTCACAGCGTCACGCCGGACCGCCACGGCATCCTGACGAACACCTACGTTCCGCAGGTCCGCCCGGTGCGGGGACTCTGCGAGGTGCTCAAGGCCGCCGGAAAGCGCTGCGCGTTCTTCTACAACTGGGAGGAGTTAAAGGACCTCTCCCGTCCGGATTCGCTCGCCTTCGCCGCGTTCGTCTCCGGGCATGCCTACACCTATGAGAAGGCCTGCGCGCGGACGACGGACATCGCGATCGACTACCTCGTGAACGACCGGCCCGACTTCGCGTTCCTCTACCTCGGCTGGACGGACGAGGCCGGTCACGGGTACGGCTGGATGGGCGACGAATACCTCCGCTCGGTCTCCGGCTCGTTCGACAACATCCGCCGGGTGACGGAAGCCCTTCCGGAGGACTACACGGTCTTTCTCACGGCGGATCACGGCGGACACGGACGCTCCCACGGCACGGACATGCCCGAGGACATGACGATCCCGATCCTCTGCTGGGAAAAGAACGGCGAGAGCCGGGCCCTCCCCTCCGGCAGCATCCTCGACATCGCCCCGACCGTCACAGAGCTGCTCGGCGTCGCGCCAGATCCCGACTGGGAAGGCAAGCCGCTCGCGATCTGACAGAAAAAGCGAATACGGAAAAATGGGGCTGTTGCATTAACTTCAGAAATGGAGAAAATGCGACAGCCCTTCTGTAATTCAGAACATTCCTTTCTTCTTTTTCTCCTTTATCTGAGGAGCGCATGAAATCAGAGATTTCATGCCAAAGAAGCAAAAAGAGGAACTCTTTTGGAAGTCT
>CACZSA010000066.1 GCA_902783705.1 uncultured Ruminococcus sp. | reverse complement strand
GCCGAGCAGGCATCCGAGGAGCGAGATCCAGTCGCTTTTCGCATGGTTGTAGACGATCATGCCGACCTTTCCCGTATAGAGCTGCATCCCTGTCAGGCAGATCGAGAGCAGCGCGACCGTGAAGAACACCGCGCCGAGATAGCGGTTGTCGCAGGCGAGAAACACCGCGCCGCCGATCCCGATATAGATTCCCGCGGCGATCCCTTCAAAAAAACTTTTCCGCATGGCGAAATCCCCCTTTATGTAGTCGAATTATAATTTGTTCACCCGCATAGCGGAGCGGTCGATCTTGTCCGGGACGAGCGAATCGTCGAAATGCACGCCCGCACCCTGCCGCTCGAGCTCCTTTTGCACCGCCCGGATCGATACGTCCGAAACGGCGCATCCCTCGTCCATCGCGCGGCATGCGGCGACGGCGGCGGCCTGACCCGTGAGGATCGCCGGAGGGATCACCCGCACGACGTCCCACGCGTATCCGTCCGCCGAGGCGCATCGGCCCGAGACCGTGAGATTCGAAAATCCCCGGCGCGTCAGACAGCGGAGCGGGACCTCGTAGACATAGTCCGCGCGGTCGAAATCGTTGATCGCGGCGACCGAGTCGTCGAAGTGGACATAGGCCTCGTCCTCGTGCAGGGTATAGTCCCCGTCGATGCGCCGGATCGTGCGGAACTGCGGCATCATCGGCACGGAGACGAGCTCGCGCGAACCGCGGTCCGGATCGCTTCGGCGGCGTTCGACGATCAGCCGCTGATTGTCGAGCAGATACCGGGAGGTGACCTCCGCGGATGCGCCGACGTAGAAGGGCATGCCCTCCGGATGACCGCCGCCGTACAGATTTGCCCCGCCGCCCGCGAACGTTTTCACCGCGCGGTGGATCTTCCCGCTGTTCACGGCGTCGCGGCACGAGTCGAGCGTGATCTCGCGGGGAAAGTAGCTGAAATAATTCCGCCCGTCGACCGTCGGGACCCCGGCCTTCGCGGCGATCTCCCCGTCTCCGGTCGCGTCGATCACCTGCTTTGCCGGATAGAAGGCGAAGCCGGATTTCGAGTCGGTGACGATCCCCGCGATCCGCCCGTCCTCGGCGATCGGATGGGCTGCCCGGCAGTCGAAGAGGATCCTCACGCCCGCGTCGTCGAGCAGCTCGGCGAGCTGCATCGCGAAGAGCCACGGATCGTATTCCGTCTGGTACGGCGCGGAGACCGCCTCCTCCGGCTCGCCGTCCTTCCACGCGTCGGGAAGGGTCGAGTAGCCGTACCGGATCGAGAGACGGAGAAACTCCTCCGCCATCCCGCGGCAGATCTGCCGTCCGCGGTGATTGCACATCGGTACGAAGTAATTCACAAGCCCGATCGTCGCGAGTCCGCCGAGCAGGGTGCTCTTCTCGAGAAGAAGGACCCGCCGACCGAGCCTCGCCCCGCAGAGAGCCGCCGCGCATCCCGCGATCCCGCCTCCGCAGACGATGAGATCGTATTCCTCGCGCCGCGGAATCTGCGCGCTCCACATGATCGTCTCCATAGTCATCCCTCCGGATTCTGCCGATTTTTGTCCTATCCGGTCCCATCATAGCATAACTTTATGACTTTTCTGTGAACGCATGCGGATTTCCGTCAGAAATCATAGGATTTTATTCCGGGGGGAGAAAATGTTGGTCAGTTTCCGCTTGAAAACGGGGACGCAATGTGGTATAATATCATCAGCAGACTATTGCCTTTTGCGGGAGATCCCCGCGCATTTTACAGAAGCGAGCGTTTTTTCATGACCGGAGTGCAGCTGAGGGAAGCGTATCTCTCCCAGAAGAGAGCGCTGTTTGACAAGTATTACGAAAAACTGAACGATAAGCAGCGGGAAGCCGTCTATCAGGTGAACGGCCCCCTTCTGATCCTGGCAGGCGCGGGGAGCGGCAAGACCACCGTCCTCGTCAACCGCCTCGCCCATATTATCCGCTACGGCGACGCCGTACACGCGGATCTTGTTCCGACGGACGTCTCGGAGGAGACGATCGAGGAGCTGAAGCGCGCCGGGGATCTTCCGCATGAAGAGCTCGGCGAGTATCTGACGCGCTTTGCCGTGAATCCGCCCGCGCCGTGGCAGGTCATGGCGATCACCTTCACGAACAAGGCCGCGCGCGAGATCAAGTCCCGCATCGGCGCGATCTTCGGAGAGGATTCCGAAGAGGCGTCCGAGATCCGCACGGGCACCTTCCACGCGGTGTGCGTCCAGATCCTGCGCCGCTTCTGCGACCAGATCGGCTATGACCGCAGCTTCACGATCTGCGACACGGACGATTCGAAGAAGCAGCTCCAGCTCTGCATGAAGCAGCTCGGCATCGACGATAAGATGCTCCCCGTGAAGACGGTGCAGAACGCCATCTCCCGCGCAAAGGACAAGCTCGTCGGACCCGAGGAATACATGGAGAAAAAGGGCGGCGACGTGAAGTACCGCCAGATCGCGCAGATCTACGCCCTCTACGCCGAAAAGCTCAAGGCGCAGAACCTGCTCGACTTCGACGACATCATCATGCAGACCGTGCGGCTCCTCACCGAGTGCGAGGACGTGCGGACGCTGCTCCAGAACCGCTACCGCTACATCTCCGTGGACGAGTATCAGGACACGAACTTCGCCCAGCTCGAGCTCACGCTCCTGCTCAGCGCGAAGTACAAGAACATCATGGTGGTCGGCGACGACGATCAGTCGATCTACAAGTTCCGCGGCGCGGTCATCGAAAACATCCTCAATTTTGACAAGAATTACGAGAACACCGCCGTGGTGCGCCTCGAGGAGAACTACCGCTCCACGAAGACCATCCTCGCGGCGGCGAACGGCGTGATCTCCCACAACGGGGGACGCCTCGGCAAGACGCTCTGGACGGGCGGCGCACAGGGCGAACCCGTCGTCGTCAAGCAGCTCATCAACCAGAACGACGAGGCGCGCTTCATCGCGGACGTCGTGCAGAAGGGCGTCGAGGCGGGCGGACGATACAAGGACTACGCCGTCCTCTACCGCATGAATTCGCAGTCCCGCTCGATCGAGCAGGCGTTTGCGAAGTCCGGCATCCCGTACCGGATCCTCGGCGGCATGCACTTTTTCGACCGCATGGAGGTCCGGGATCTCGTCGCGTATCTCGCGCTCATCAACAACCCGAACGACGACCTGCGCCTGCGCCGGATCATCAATACCCCGCGGCGCGGCATCGGCGACAAGTCCGTCCAGATCGCGGAAGCGCTGGCGTACGAAGAGGGCTGTCCGCTTCTCGAATTCCTCCGCCGCGCGAAGCGGTACAACGCGATCTCCTCGGCGACGGCGAACCAGATGGTGAACTTCGTCTACATGATGGACCGCTTCCGTGAGGCCGCGGACACCATGGCGCCCTCCGCCCTGATCGAGTACGTCGCGGAGGAGAGCGGCTACAACAAGATGCTCTCCGAGATGACCGACCTCGCGGAGCGCGACGAGCGGCTGAACAACATCGGCGAGCTCGTCTCGGCAGCACGCGCGTATGAGGAACAGGCGGACGAACCCTCGCTCGTCGGATTCCTCGAGGACGTCGCCCTCGTGTCGGACGTCGACAAGTACGACGAGACCGCGGACGCCGTCGTGATGATGACGATCCATTCGGCGAAGGGCCTCGAATTTCCGACGGTCTTCCTGCCCGGCATGGAGGAGAACATCTTCCCGAGCTTCCAGACCCTGCTCGTTCCCGAGGAGCTCGAGGAGGAGCGCCGCCTCGCTTACGTCGCCATCACCCGCGCGAAAAAGCAGGTCTACATCACGCACGTCCACGACCGCATGCTCAACGGACGCACGAGCGCCAACCCTGTCTCCCGCTTTGTCGCCGAGATCCCCGACGAGCTCTGCGACAAGGAGGAGGAGCTTCCCGAGGAGGCCGAGCTCCGTCAGCTCCGCCAGCGTCCGGCGAAGCAGAAGCCGGTGAACCATTTCGTCAACGAGACCTCGAAGCCCTCGCCCGCGCTGACCAAGGCCAAAGTGGCGAAGACGCCCGACCTCGAGGCCGGGGACACGGTCCGCCACATCACCTTCGGCATCGGGCGCGTGCTCACCGTCCGTCCGATGGGCGGGGATACCCTCTACGAAATCGCCTTCGAATCCGTCGGCACGAAAAAGCTCATGGCGACCTATGCGCGCCTGACCAAGCTCTCCTGAATCCGAAATCCAAATATCCAATCAATACAAGGAACCGCAAACATGAAAAACGACAAGAAACTCGTCTCGGAAATCACGTCCATGGACGTCGATTTCGCCAAGTGGTACACGGACATCTGCAAGAAGGCCGACCTCATTGACTATTCGAGCGTCAAGGGCTGCATGATCATCCGTCCCTACGGCTACGCCATCTGGGAAAACATCCAGAAGATCCTCGACACCCGCTTCAAGGAGCTGGGGCACGAGAACGTCTACATGCCCATGTTCATCCCGGAATCCCTCCTGCAGAAGGAGAAGGATCACGTCGAAGGCTTCGCGCCCGAGGTGGCGTGGGTCACGCAAGGCGGCAACGAGGAGCTCCCCGAGCGTCTCTGCGTCCGTCCGACCTCCGAGACCCTCTTCTGCGAGCATTACGCCAACATCATCCGCTCCTGGCGCGACCTGCCGAAGCTGTACAACCAGTGGTGCTCCGTCGTCCGCTGGGAGAAGACCACCCGTCCGTTCCTGCGCAGCCGCGAATTCCTCTGGCAGGAGGGCCACACGATGCACGCCACTGTCGAGGAAGCCCGCGCGGAAACCGTGCAGATGCTGAACGTCTACGCCGATTTCCACGAGAATGACCTCGCCATCCCGGTCATCAAGGGCGCGAAGACCCCGTCCGACAAATTCGCCGGCGCTGAGGACACCTACTGCATCGAGGCGATGATGCACGACGGCAAGGCGCTGCAGGCCGGAACCTCCCACTTCTTCGGGGACGGCTTCGCCCGCGCGTTCGGCATCCAGTTCGCCGACCAGAACAACCAGCTCCAGTATCCGCAGCAG
>CACZSA010000065.1 GCA_902783705.1 uncultured Ruminococcus sp. | reverse complement strand
TAAGAGGACCCGGCCCGAGGGTCCTCTTAGGTCCCGTCCGGAAGGACAAAAAAACAATCGACTTGGTCGATTCCAAATCCGCAAGCGCCAGCGCGCAAGCGAAACACGACTGCGTCCGCGCGCAGGCTGAATAACAGTCCAGAATAAAAGCAATCCTCCATAGAATATGGATGCACCCCAAAGAAAACCCGAGGAAATAAAAAAAGGAGTCCCCATGAAATCCCGCATTTTTCCCCTTCTCCTCGCCCTCGCGCTCTGCGCCGCCGTCGTCCTTGTCGTGACCGCGCCGCAGAAGTCCGAACCCGCGGATTCGCAGCAGAATCCCCTCGACGGCCGGGAGGACGAAACCGCCCCCCCGCCGATCCCCGTGGAACCGGAGCCCGCGCCGTCCGGCGAAGCAGTCGAAATTCCCGAAGCGGAGGTCCCGAAATCAGAGCCGGAACAGATAACGCCGGAGCCTGAGCCGGATCCGATTCCCGAACCTGAGCCGGAAACGCCGGAGACCGAGGCGCTCCTCGAAGATGAAACCACCGTCGCCGACGAGGCGGTTGAAGAGCCGGAACCTGAACCCGAGCCCGAACCCGTCCCGCAGGCAGAGCCCGCCCCGCAGGATGCGGACAACCCCGTCTTCTCCTCCGCCGTGCAGGCGCAGCTCGATTCCATGACCACCTATGAGCTCCTCACGCAGATGTTCATCGCCACCTACGACGGCTCGTGGACCACAGCGGACTACGCGGCGAATTACGGCTTCGGCGGGTACATCACCTTCGCCGAGGACTACGTGAACGACACGCCCGAGTCCTTCCGGGCCGGGGTGGACCGCGTCGCCGCCGCCTCGAAGATCCCCCCGTTCATCGCGGTCGACGAGGAGGGCGGGACCGTCACGCGCGCGAGCAAATACGAAGGGTATCGGTCCGTCCCGTTCGACTCCCCGCGGAACGTCTACCTTGCCGGGGGCATCGAGGGCATCCGCACCGACGCCGCCGAGAAAGCCGATCTTCTCCGCTCCCTCGGCATCAACTACAACCTCGGTCCCGTCGCGGACATCTCCGTGAACTCCTGGGACTTCATGTACGCCCGCTCGCCCGGTCAGGACGCCGAGACGACCGCCGATATCGTCGCCGCCATCATCGAGGAATCGCAGGCGCGCGGGGTCGCGGCGTCGGTCAAGCATTTCCCGGGCTACGGCGCGGTCTCGGACACCCACACGGGCCTCGCCTACGACTGGCGTTCGGTCGAGGAGCTCGAGGCGCGGGACCTCATCCCGTTCCAGAGGGCGATGGACATGGGCGTCTCGTCCGTCATGGTCTCGCACATCATCACGAACCTCGATCCCGCCCGCCCTGCGACCGTCTCCTCCGCCGTGGTCGACTACATCCGCCATACGATGGGGTACGGCGGCGTGCTCATCACGGACGACATGCGGATGAACGGCATCCTCGACTTCTGCCCGACGGGCAACGGCTCTCTCGAAGCGATCCTCGCGGGCTACGATCTGATCTGCTGCACCAACTGGCCCGAGCAGTTCCCCGTCGTCTGGTCCGCCGTCGAGGCCGGGACGCTCACGAAGGACCGCCTCGCGCTCTCCGCCGGACGGATCCTGCAGATGAAATACGACCTCGGGATCTGGGCGCCGTGATTCTGAAGTAAGAGGTAAGAAGGAAGAAGTGAGGAGGGAAACCTCCGGTTTCCAATTTCAAAACGGTCGTGAAGCTGTACAGGACATGCAGCCGCACGACCGTTTCTTTTTTCCGGAATCCGTGTCAGCGGATTCCTACCACACTTCTTACCTCTTCCCTCTTACTTCTTCCTTCATAATGATCCCTCTCCGGTATGCACATTTCCCGAAAGAGGCTGTATTTTCTTTCAAAAAATGCAGGAATACCGTTGACATCCTGCATCTATCGTGTTATAATATCCCCATAAATCTTCATTTTTGAATTGCCATTGGTGTAAAAATGCAGGACAATGAAATCCGCACGGTGCCGCAGGTCGAAAGCGTCACCCGGCAGCACGATACAAGAATCGCCTACGACGAGAACAGCCACCTGATCGAGCAGTCCTCCTACCGCTATTCCCTCCAGGAGCGCGCCACCCCGAACCTCTACCGCCAGCTCTTCGACTACCAGTCCGTCCCGAAGGTCTCGTTCAACCACCGCTACGTGCCGGTCAACATGCCGGAGGAGATCTGGATCACCGACACCACCTTCCGCGACGGGCAGCAGTCCCAGGCGCCGTTCTCCATCCGGCAGATCGTCGATCTCTACAAGATGCTCCACCGTCTCGGCGGTCCGAAGGGCATGATCCGGCAGTCCGAGTTCTTCGTCTACTCCGAAAAGGACCGGGCGGCCCTCGCGGCGTGCCAGGACCTCGGCTACGAATTCCCGGAGATCACGACGTGGATCCGCGCGGCGACAAAGGACTTCGAGCTCGTGAAATCCCTCGGCGTGCGGGAGACGGGCGTCCTCGTCTCGTGCTCGGACTATCACATCTACAACAAGATGGGCCTGACGCGCAAGTCCGCCCTCGACAAGTACCTCGGCGTCGTCAAGGAGATCCTCTCCCTCGGCATCTCGCCCCGCTGCCACTTCGAGGACATCACCCGCGCCGACTTCTACGGCTTCGTCGTCCCGTTCGCGGAGGCCTTGCAGGCCCTCTCCGACGAGAGCGGCATCCCGATCAAGATCCGCGCGTGCGACACGATGGGCTACGGCGTGAGCTACGCGGGCGCGGCGCTTCCCCGTTCGGTCCCCGGCATCATCTACGGTCTGAACCACTACGCGGGGATCCCGTCCTCGATGCTCGAATGGCACGGGCACAACGATTTCTATAAATCCGTGACGAACAGCTCGACGGCATGGCTCTACGGCTGCTCGTCGGTGAACTGCGCGCTTCTCGGGATCGGCGAGCGCTGCGGGAACACGCCTCTCGAGGCGATGGTCATGGAATACGCCTCCCTGCGCGGCACGACGGACGGCATGGACACGACGGTCATCACGGAGATCGCCTCGTATTTCGAGCGCGAGATCGGATGCGAGATCCCCCCGCGGACGCCGTTCGTGGGCCGGGACTTCAACATCACCCGCGCGGGCATCCACGCCGACGGCCTGATGAAGGACGAGGAGATCTACAACATCTTCAACACGGAAAAGCTCCTGAACCG
>CACZSA010000064.1 GCA_902783705.1 uncultured Ruminococcus sp. | reverse complement strand
CCAAAGGAGGGGGAGGCGCTCCTCCCTCTCCTTTGGGGCCGGGAAAGTCCACTCGGTTTCAGCTTGCTGAAACCGGGGGCCCAGGCCCGAGGGTCCTCTCTGGTCCCGTCCGGAAGGACAAAAAAGCGTCGGATCTGCAAGATCCATCATCCGCAAGCGTCAGCGCGCAAATTGCATGAGCGGTTCAAGCAAATGATGTGATACGAAATCGCACATGAAGGAGTACGGATTGCCGGCGCATCTGACACTCGTTTATGCGGCTGACAGGGATAAAGTGCAGAAATGAGCGCTTGCAAGCAGCGAGTGAAGTGCGCCTTCGCGGGGATGCTTGCATTCCGGGTGATGTTGCCGAGCTGCGGCAGTCACTCTGCGCGCTGCTTCAGCATGTACTCGACAGAGTCGCGCAGCGCCTGCCAGCTCGCGTTGATCACGTCCGAGGACACCCCCACCGTGCGCCAGACCGTACGCCCGTCCGTCGATTCGATCGCCACGCGTACCGCCGACGCCGTCGCACGCGAATCCAGCACGCGCACGCGGTAGTCCGTCAGCCGCATCTCGGCAATCTCCGGGTAAAACCGCAGCAGCGCGCGCCGCAGGGCTTCGTCGATCGCGTTGACCGGACCGTTCCCTTCGCCCGCCGTCAGGTATTCCCGCTCGCCCACCGCGATCTTGATCACCGCCGACGCCGCGAACGATCCCGACGCCTCCGCCGAATCCACCGCGTTCTCGTCCACGATCACCTTCAGCGATTCCAGCCGGAAGAACGAACGCCGCACGTCCACCGCCTCGTCCAGAACCAGCGACAGCGATGCCGACGCGTCCTCGTAGTCGAAGCCGTCGGCCTCCCGCTCGCGGATCATCGCCGCCGCACGGAGCACCCGCGGATCGTCCTTCGAGAACCGCTCCTCCGGGAACGCCGCCCGCATCTTGTCGATCACCGCCGCGCGCCCGCTCAGTCCGCTCACGACCGTGTTCCGCGCGTTCCCGACCGCCGCCGGGTCGATGTGCTCGAACGACCGCGGACGCTTCGACACGCCGTCGATGTGCGTCCCGGCCTTGTGCGTGAACGCGTAGCCGCCGACAAACGGCTCGCTCTCGTCGAACGACAGGTTCGCCGCATCCGCGACCGCCCGCGCCGCCGCCGTCAGGGAGGAGAGACGCGCCCCGATGCAGTCGAACCCCAGCTTGCACTGGAGCACCGGGATCAGCGTGTTCAGATTCGCGTTACCGCACCGCTCGCCGACCCCCGAGACCGTCCCCTGCACCTGCATCGCGCCTGAGAGGACCGCCGCGACCGAGCATGCCGCCGCCATCCCCATGTCGTTGTGGCAGTGCACGCCGATCCGGTCGTACTTCCGGCAGACGGCGTCCGTCACCAGCCCCACGACGTCCGGGAGCATCCCCCCGTTCGTGTCGCACAGGATCACGCGGGACGCGCCCGCCTCGAACGCCGTGTCCACGACCGACATCGCGTAGTCCGGATTGTCCGCCCAGCCGTCGAAAAAGTGCTCCGCGTCGAAGAGGACCTCCTTCCCGGAGGCCGCGAGATACGAAACAGACTCGCGGATCAGCCGCAGGTTTTCCTCCGGCGTCGCCCCGAGGACCTCGGTGACCTGATAGAGCCACGATTTGCCATAGACCGTCGCGGCGGGGACCGGGGCGGCTGCGGCGAGCTGGAGCAGGGGATCGTCCGCCGCCCGCGTCCCTACCTTGGCGGTCGAGGTGAAGACGGCGAGCTTCGCGCATTCGAGCTCCGCCTGCACGGGGGCGAGGAGATCGAAGAACGCGGCGGACTTCGGGTCGGTGATCATCCCGGCTTCGATGTAGTCTACGCCGAGGCCGTCGAGGACGTGAATCACGCGCATCCGGTCGTCCGGGGAGAACTCCACCCCCACCCCCTGCGCTCCGTCCCGGAGCGTGGTGTCGAAGATTTCGATTTTCATGATGACACTCGTTGTGAATGAAGAATATTTTTTTTACCAGCGCTTCAATTTTTCCTGCGCGCTTACGCTTGCGGATTTTGGATCTTGCAGATCCATTGCTTTTTTGTCCTTCCGGACGGGACCTAAGAGGACCCTCGGGCCGGGTCCTCTTAGGAATCTCCAGGCCCCAGAGGAGAGGAGAAGAGGACTCCTCCTCTCCTCTGGACTCCTCTCTTTCTCCGCGACGTGCGTACCTTGGCGGATTTGCACCGTTGCTCAATGGAGTTTGGTCCAACGGCGGATGGAACAAGTTCCATCTCACCTATCGTTTCTTAATTTACAGGGGGCTGTTCCCGGTTGAGCGGCACTAACCGGGTTAGTGGCTCGCTCAGCGCCGAATGTGCTTTTTGCACGTGTCAGGCCTTTTGACTTCGTCAAGATGAAGGTACTGTGCGGAAATGTTAGGGCTGGAACGAACACATACGCTCTGCACCTTCATTGAGTAGAGGTCTGACACGAACCGCTTTACTATTGGCGTTGAGCGTATTTCATAACTATCCGCTCACCTAACTTGGTGAGGCCCCTGTAATCCTGAAATGACAAAGTTTAGCCGAAATTGAACAACGCTTCCAAATCAGAAGGGAGGTTGAACCCGAGGGGGTTAAGGTGGAGTCCAGAGGCGGAGAAGGCGCTCCTTCTTCGCCTCTGGGAGCGGTGATTCACAAGAGGCCGGCTCCGGAGGCCTCTTGTG
>CACZSA010000063.1 GCA_902783705.1 uncultured Ruminococcus sp. | reverse complement strand
GGCGTGCATTATTTCGTTTCGGTCGACGCCTACAACCGGGGCGGCCTCGTGCGCGGTACGGAGACCGTGCGGGTATGACGGACGGCGAGGATCGGAGAAAGGAGACCTTCATGATCGGGTTCAACTACGGCAATCCCGGGGCGGGCAAAACGGTGACGCCGGAGCGGATGCGCGCGGTGCGGGCGATGCTCGATGCCCCGGTGAAGCGCGGCGCGGTGATGGAATTCGACGATCGCTACACCGACTGTCCCTCGGTCTTCCGCTATGACGGGCGGTGGATCATGACCTTCATCGCCATCGCGAAGGACACGTCGGTCTCGGGGTATGAGACGCACTATGCCGAATCGGACGACCTTCTGCGCTGGGAATACCGCGGACCGCTTCTGCGGCGGGACGAGCGGCGCGTGTGGGATTCGAAGCAGATCGCCGGATATGCCGCCCTGTATGACCCGGCGCTGGACGGCGGATCGCGGCTCACGACGCACGGCGGGCGGTACTGGATGACCTATCTCGCAGGGGCGAGCGACGGGTATGAGCCGGATCCCCTGCTCATGGGCATCGCCTCCGCCGCCGATCCGACCGATCCCGGGACCTATGTCCGCTGTGAGCGTCCGATCCTCACGCCGCAGGACGGGGACGCGCGGTATTTTGAGACGCGGACGCTCTACAAGAGCACCGTCGTCCGGGATGAGGAGCGGCTCACGGGGCATCCCTTCGTGATGTTCTACAACGCCAAGGGATACGACGGGCACGAGCGCATCTACGCGGCGGTGTCGGACGACATGGAGCGCTGGATCCGGTACGGCGACCGTCCGGTGATCGACGACTGCACGGGGGATCCCGACTGCCTCATTACCGCGGATCCGATGCTGCTGCGGGAGCGCGACGGCCTCTGGATCATGAATTTCATGAAGTGCAGCAAAACCCACGCCGCGTATGACACCTTCGCCTGCTCCTACGATCTGATCCACTGGACGGAATGGATGGGCGAGCCGACCGCCGCGCCCTCGAAGGACGATCCCGCAGAGAACCTTTACGCGCACAAGCCGTGGATCGTCTCGTGGGAGGGGCATATCTACCACTTTTACTGTGCGTGCACCGCGGGTCCCGGCGGACGGCGGTACATCGCGCTGGCGACGGACTTCTGACGCATCGGAATTCATAAGAACAGTACGAGAGGGATCGATTATGACAAGATACGAACGCGTAAAGACCGCGATGGCGCACAAAACGCCGGACCGCACGCCCTCCTGCATCCACCTGGCGGGCGACGGTCAGCAGGCGTATTTCGGGCGTCTCTACGAGCGGTACGTGACGGGCGAGCTGCGGGACAAGCAGCGGGCCGGGCTGATCTCGTACGCCAACGCCATCTATTACGGCATGGGGAATCACGTGCTGCCCGTCGGATGCCCGTGGTGGGGCTGGAAGGACCTCCCGCCGGAATACGGGTACGAGGAGGCGCCGGGCTTTCTGCCGAAGACCGTCGGCTACGGAAGCTACGAGGGCTTCGCGAACGAGGTGAAGAACCTGAAGGAGAACACGGACGCCTACGTCCTCGTGACGATCTGGGGCAGCCACTTCGAGAAGGCCAATTTCGCGCGGGGGATCGAGAACTTCCTCGCCGATCTCGCCGCGGATCCCGAATTCGCGCAGGATCTGCTCGACCTCATCATCAGAAAGAACCTCGTGATGCTCGAGAACATCGTGAACATCCCCGGGATCGACGGGATCCTGCTCGGAAGCGACTGGGGCTCGCAGCGGGACCTGCTCATGTCCCCGGCGACGTGGCGCTCGATGATCCGCCCTGGGGAGGAGAAGGAGTACAAAATCATCCGGGACGCGGGGCTCGACGTGTGGATCCACTCCTGCGGCGATATCCGCAAGATCATGCCGGACCTTTACGAGATGGGGATCGACGCGCTCAACCCCGTTCAGCCGGAGTGCATGGACATTCACGAGCTCAAGGACCGATACGGCGACCGGATCACGTTCTGGGGCGGGATCAGCACCCAGCGCACCCTCCCGTACGGAACGCCGGAGGAGGTGCGCCGCGAAGCGCTGGACATCGCCCGCTATATGGGACGGGACGGAGGATACATCACGGCTCCCTCGCAGGAGATCCAGGCGGACGTGCCCTTCGAGAATCTCTGCGCCCTGATCGAAGCGGCGGCGGAGGTGTGAGCATCGGCAAACCGCACCACAGGATCGGATCATTTTTGTCCAGTATCGCGATAGAAAAGCGGAGAATTCTATGGTATAATACCATCGAACGACCATAGACATGCATTCTGATCCGCGGATTGCGGAGAAAGGACGAATCATGAAGAAACGCTTTCTTGCCGGATTCCTCGCCGCTCTGTTCCTCGTGTCCTGCGCGGCGGAGAATCCCGTGACTCCGGACGAAGGACAGACGCCGGATGTCTCCGCGCCCGAAGCGGAACAGGCTGCCGAGGCGGTCGAGGAGGCGCCTGAGGCGGAGATCGTCACGGACGACGTGCCCCAGATCGACTTCGGGCGCGACACGGATCTGCTGATGAGCGAAATTTCCTGGGCTTCCACGAACATCATCGCGGAGGAGATGACCGGGGATCTCATCGGCGACGCGCAGTTCGCCATGAAAATGGAGATGGAGAGCCGCTTCAACACGACGATCCGCGAGACCTACACGTCGGATATCTGGAGCACCGCCTACGTCGCGAGGCTGGTGAAGGCGGGCGACGACGCGTACGCGGCCTGCTTCGTGCTCGACCTCTACGCGCCGGGATACGCCAACGCCGGACTGGTCATGCCGCTCGATCAGGTGCCGTACATCGATATTTCAAAGCCGTACTGGGATCAGGCGCTCCAGCCCTGCGTCACGATCGCGGGGAAGAACTGGTTCGCGTTCGGGTGCTTCGATCTCTCCTACTACGACCTGACGCACATTCTGACCTTCAACAAGGACCTTCTGAAGGACCTGAATCTCGAAAATCCCTTTGATCTGGTTCGCGAGGACCGCTGGACCCTCGACGCCTTCGCCTCCGCCGCCTCTGCCGCGGTGCGCGATCTCGACGGCGACGGGACGATGACCGATGCCGACGCGTGGGGCTTCACGAGCGTTGCGAAGCAGATCCTGCCGTGCTTCTGGATGTCGGCGGGCGAGCAGAGCGTCGCGAAGGATGCGAATGACATTCCATACCTCAACGTGCTCGGGAACGAGCGGCTGTACAGCGTGTTCGAGAAGCTCTTCGCCGTCATGTGGGACGACGGGGTCTGGTGCCCGAACACCGAGGATCAGAACTTCTGGTCCGGCACGGTCAATATGTTCGGCAGCGGACGCGCGCTCTTTGCCGCGCAGACCTTCTACTACCTCAGCGAATTCCGGGACGTGGAGGCGGATTTCGGCATCCTGCCCTATCCGAAGTTCACCGAGGATCAGAACGGCTACCACAGCCGGGTCGAGGGCGGATGCAAGATCGCCGTCATCCCGGTCACCAACAAGCAGCCGGAGTACGCGGGCGCGCTCCTCGAGGCGATGGCCTGCTACGGCTTCAACAACCTGATTCCCGCATACTATGAGATCGCCCTGAAGCGCAAGACCTCCCGGGACGAGGAATCCTCCGCCATGCTGGATCTGATCTTCTCCACGAGAAGCTACGATCTCGGCGACACCTGGTGGTGCAATGAGCTGCGCGACGGCATCTTCAAGCCCATGTTCCGCGACAACGACCGGGATCTCACCTCCGCGATGCAGAAGAAGAAAAAGCTCGTGGAGAAGGCGATCGAAAAGGCCATTGCCGGGCTCGCGGGCTGACGCACGAAAACCGAATGAACCGCAGAGAAAGGAGACAGCTCATGAAAAAGCATCGGATCGCAAGCTTCCTCCTCGCCGCCATGCTCCTCACGGCATGCTCCGAGGCGTCGCCGCAGAACACCGACAGCGCGCCTGCCGCGCAGAACGAACCCGCACCGGAGGCGGAGATCGAGGTCGAGCCGGAGACACAGATCGACACCGCGGACCACGTTCCGGAGATGAAATTCGACAAGGAGATGCACTTCCTCCTTCCGGATGTGAGCTGGCTGACGCGCGACATCATCACGGACGAGGCCACGGGCGAGCGGGTCAACGACGCGCAGAACGCCATGAAGCTCGAGATGGAGGACCGCTTCGGGACCACTCTCTCCGAGTCCTTCACCGGGGATATCTGGAGCACCGCCTACATCACGCGGCTCGTCAGCTCCGGGGACGACAGCTTTGACGTCTGTTATTCGCTCGACCTCTACGCACCGGGCTATATCCTCGGCGACGTTGTCACGCCCTACACCGATGTGGAGCACATCGACCTCAGCCGGGTCTACTGGGATCAGAGCATCCTGAAATGCATGACGGTGAACGGGACGCCGTATTTCGCCTTCGGCGCGTACGACCTCTCCTACTACGATTTCACCCACAGCATCGTCTTCAACAAGAACATGATCGACGCCTACGGGCTGGACGATCCCTACGCGCTCGTGCGGAACGGGGCCTGGAACGTCGACAAATTCTCGACAATGGCCCAGTCCGTGATCTCCGATCTCGACGGCGACGGAACGATGACGAGAGCGTCCGACTCCTGGGGCTTCATGAGCGAGCCGAAGCAGGTGCTCCCGAACTTCTGGATCTCCTCCGGCGAGATGAGCATCGCGAAGGACGCGAAGGACCTGCCGTACCTCAACATCGAGGGCAACGACCGCTTCTTCGCCGTGTTCGACAAGGTTTATCAGATCATGTGGGACGAGGGCGTCTGGTGCAGCGATCAGAAGAACATCGACCACTGGCCCGAGACCGCGAAGATGTTCGGCGAGAGCCGCGTGCTCTTTGTCGACGAGATCTTCTACCGCCTGAACGAGCTGCGCGACGTCGAGATCGATTTCGGTATTCTCCCCTATCCGCTCTTCGACGACACGCAGACCGAGTATTACAGCCGCGTGGAGGCCGGCGCGCGCATCGGCATGATCCCGATCACCAACAAGCATCCGGAATACGCAGGCGCGCTCCTCGAGGCGATGTCGTCCTACGGGTACAACCACCTGATCCCGGAGTATTATGAGGTCGCCCTGAAGCGCCGCACGTCCCGGGATTCCGAATCCGCGGAGATGCTCGATCTGATCTTCGAGACCCGCCGCTACGACCTCGGAGATACCTGGTGGTGCAACGAGCTGCGCGACGGTCTCTTCAAGAACATGTTCGCGGAGGACAACCGCAACCTCGCCTCCGAGATCGCGCGTCAGGGAAAGATCATCAACAAGACCCTCTCGAAGGTTGTCAACAAGCTGGCAGGCTGACGGCTGAGCCGGGTACGTGTCCGTATCCGGCTTTTTTCAAAAAACGCGTGATCCGGAGACATCCCGGACCGCGCCGCGCACGGAGGCAGAGCATGGAAACTGACCGCAACGTCCGGATCGATCCGCATTCCCTGTATGAAATCGAAAAACGCCGGGCCGGGTGCCGCTTTCCCTTCTTCTGCTACTGCCTTTCGTTCGGGGGAGAGGGGGAGGGCCTCGTCCCGCTGCACTGGCACAACGACATGGAGATTTTCTACACGGAGGCGGCGGGGATCCTCTATGTGAACGACAGGACCTGTCCGGTCGAGCCGGGGGATATCGCGTTCATCAACCCGGGCGAGCTCCACCGCACGAGCCGCCTGTCCGCGGGCGACATGGTCCACATCGTGTTCGACCTCTCGCTCCTCCGAACGCCCGACCCGCACGGCGGGATCAACGAGGTGATCGACGATCTCGCGGCGCGGAAGACGCGGATCAGGACGCGGGCGGAGCGGGGGACGCCTCTTTACGAGAAGCTCCTCCCCCTCATCGGGCGGCTGACGGAATACGTGGAGGCCCCGGTCCCCTTCGGACGGGAGAGCTGCCGGATCCAGTCCGCGCTCTACGCCCTCTTCTCCGTCTTCTTCGAGGAGGACTGCTTCGAGGAGGCGGACGAGAGCGCGCTCTACGGCGTGAGGCATGTGACGGGGATCATGGAGTACATCGCGGACAACTACCAGAGTCCCCTGACCGTCGGAGATCTCGCGGCGCATGTCAATCTTTCGGAGACCTATATCTATCAGCTTTTCCGGAGCTACGTCTCGGCGACTCCGGTCAGCTACATCAATTCCGTCCGCATCCGGGAGGCCTACCGCCTTCTGGAGGAGGGACGCAATGTGACGGAGACGGCGGAGGCGGTGGGCTTCACCAGCGTCAGCTACTTCATCCGTCTGTTCCGGGAGGCCACCGGGCAGACGCCGCATCAATGGCTGAAAAACAAGAAACCCCGCGTGTAAGAGCGGAGAAGAGGAGAGTTTGATGCAGAACAGATTTGAAATCCGGCAGGAGAACCGGACCCTTACCGTGACGGCGTACAGCCCGAGAATCGTGCGGCTGACCTACGGTGGTGCCCCGGAAGAGCTTCCGGCATCGTATATCGTCAAGGCAAAGGGAGAGGATTTTCCGCCCACGGACGTGCGCGCGGAGGAGGGAGAGAAGACCCTGACCCTCTCGACGGGCGGGATGAACCTCACCGTGGACAGGGAGGCGCTCGCGGTCCGCATCGAGGATGAATGCGGCGGGCTTCTCTCGCGCGTGCACCGCTTCGGGTTGACGGAATACGATATGTACCGCACGGTCGGCGGGAATGCGGAGACCCGGCATACCGTCGACGGCGAGCGCGTGACCGTGAAGGACGGCGAGCGGGAATTCCTGCGCAAGTCGAATCACGGCGCGGTGACCTTTGAATTCACCGAGGAGGAGACGCTCTTCGGCCTCGGCAGCCACGAGGAGGGATATCCGAACCTCCGCGGGCAGTTTGTGCCGCTGTATCAGGAGAACATGCGCATCGCCGTGCCGGTCTTCGTCTCCACGAAGGGTTACGGCGTCCTCATCGACTGCGCCTCCGTCATGACCTTCGACGCGACGGACTTCCGCCGGGGCAGGTTCTTCCTCGACTCCACGGACGCCGTGGACGTCTGGTTTGTGTGGGGCGGGGACTACGACGGCGTGTGCCGGGAGCTCAGGACGCTGACCGGGACGACGCCGATGCTCCCGAAGTGGGCCGCGGGCTACGTCCAGTCGAAGGAGCGGTACGCATCGCAGGACGAGCTCATCGCCGTCGGGCGGAAATACCGCGAGCTCGGGATCCCGATCGACGTGATCGTGCAGGACTGGCTCTACTGGGACGACGGCATGTGGGGCAACAAGCACTTCAACAAGGAGCGCTATCCCGATCCG
>CACZSA010000062.1 GCA_902783705.1 uncultured Ruminococcus sp. | reverse complement strand
CTCATGTACTTCGAACGCTCCCTCTCGAAATACGGCATCATCGACAAGCTGCGCGAGGCCGGATGCGAGGAGGGCGACGAGGTCTGGATCGACGACATTTCCTTTGAGTTTGTGAACTGAGGAGGACACGACATGCTTGAACAGCTGAAACAGCAGGTGTACGAGGCCTGCATGAAGATCCCCGCATGGAATCTCGCGATCTTCACCTGGGGCAACGTCTCCGGCATCGACCGCGAGCAGGGCCTTGTGGTCATCAAGCCCTCCGGGGTGGAATACGGCGATCTTGCGCCCGCGCTTTTCCCGGTCGTGGATCTCGAGACAGGCAAGGTGGTCGAGGGGGATCTCAATCCCTCCTCCGACACGCCGACGCACCTCGAGCTCTACCGCCGTTTCCCCGCGCTCGGCGGCGTCACGCACACCCATTCGACGTGGGCAACGATCTACGCGCAGGCCGGGCGGTCGATCCGTCCCTACGGCACCACGCACGCGGACCACTTCGGCGGGGAGATCCCCTGCACGCGCCCGATGACGGCGGAGGAGATCCGCGGGGAATATGAACTGGAAACGGGCCGGGTGATCTGCGAGACCTTCGAAACCCTGCATCTCGATCCCATGCACGTCCCCGCCGTGCTCGTCCATTCGCACGGACCGTTCACCTGGGGCCGCGATCCGATGGATTCCGTCGAATGCGCGATGACGCTCGAGGCCGTGGCGAACATGGCGTTCCACACGGAGATCCTCGCCGCCGCCCCGAACCATCCGAACATGGACAACGTGCTCTTGCACAAGCATTTCGACCGCAAGCACGGTCCGAACGCCTACTACGGACAGAAGAAATGAGACCGCGCCGCTCGGCGCAAAGGAGGAGATATGAATCACTTCGTAGCCCTGCGGATGGGGGCAAACTGCATCCTCGGCGTCGGCATGGGCGGTCGGGCGGCGGCATACGTGCTGTTTTTCGCGGCACGGCATCTGTTCTGGCCCTTCGCGCTCGTCGGCGCCGGCCTCATGATCTTCGGCCTGGGCATGTACGCGGGCGGATTTGCGGACTTCCGGCGCGCGTCGGCTGAGGCAGAGACCGCAGACGGCGAATGAACATCGAAGGAGAGCGGGAGGATTCCCCTCTCCTTTTTTTTGCGCCTGCCGGAGTTTTTCTCTTGCAAATCGCGCGGGGATGTGGTAAGATGAAGCTGAACATATATGGAAACAAGGAGGCGCGGCATGGCGGATAAACCTGTCCCGGGGATCCCGAAGCTCGAACAGTCGGTCGGCATCCTGCGCGGCGTCGGCCCGGCGAAAAAGGAAGCGCTCAAAAAGCTCGGCGTCGAGCGCGTCGGGGATCTCGTGCGGCTCTGGCCCCGCGCCTATCAGAACCGCGGCGACACGAAGACCCTGCTGGAGATCGCGGACAGACTCCGCAACGGGGAGAGCGGGCCGTTCTCGACCGTGCTCACGATCTCGTCGGAGCCGCAGACCCGGTACATCCGCCGCGGGATGGTCATCACCAAAGCAAGGGCGTTCGACGAGACGGGCTCGGCGGAGATCACGTGGTTCAATCAGCCCTACGTCGCGGACCGGATCCACACGGGCGCCGCCTTCCGCTTCTTTGGGCGGTTCGCGTGGGAATACGGGCGCGTGCAGATCAATTCCCCGATCGCGGAGGCCTGGTATGAGGGCGCGCCGCTCCCCGCCGTCGTTCCGGTCTATCCGGTCGTACAGGGGCTGAAGCAGCGGGCGGTCGCCGATCTGGTGTCTGAGGCGCTCCGGTATGCCGGGGAGGAGCTCACGGAGACCCTGCCGACCGAAGCGCTCGAGGAGATGCGCCTGCCGAGCTACGGCTACACCGTGCGGGCGATCCACCATCCTGCGGACGTCTCGGAGATGGAGACAGCCAGACGGCGGCTGGTCTTCGAGGAGCTGTACTTCATGTTCCTCTCGATGGCCCTCACGGGCGCGGCGTCGAGGCAGCCCTCCGGTCCGCTCCGGATGACGGACACGGATCTCTCCGATTTCTACGTCGCCCTGCCCTTCTCGCTCACGGGCGCGCAGAGCCGTTCGGTGCAGGAGATCACCGGGGACATGGCGGGCGAATGCCTGATGAACCGCATCCTGACGGGGGACGTCGGGAGCGGCAAGACGGTCGTGGCGGCGGCGGCGATGTACGCGGCGGTGAAGAACGG
>CACZSA010000061.1 GCA_902783705.1 uncultured Ruminococcus sp. | reverse complement strand
CTGCGAGGACGCGAAAAAGTTCAGACTGAACGTCGGGCAGATCCCCCAGAGTTTGCCGTCCCCGTCCGTGAAGCTCGTCCTGACGCACCCGAAGAGATCATCGTCCAGCCCCGCGTCTTTCAGATACGGCGCAAGATCGAGCGCGATCCCGTGCTGCTGCATTTCAAGGAGCGGCCCCGTCGTCGTGCCTCCCACGAGCATATCCGGCGAGGCGACCCCCGTGATCACGTCGAGCGTGATCTGCTTCGCCCCGGCCAGCGCGTCTTCTTTGGTGTTGTATTTGGTATAGTCCAGCATCGTGACGCGGATGTCTGTGTGCGCTTTGTTGAACTGCGTGATCTCCCACGCCAGATTCTGCGGCAGGGCCTGCCAGTGCGCGATCTGGATCTCCTTCACCGCGGAAAGCTCAAGATCCTCGCCCTTATGGTACAGCACCGGGAGGAAGCGGAACCGTCCGTCCGAACCCCGGCTCCAGTCCGTCATGACAAAGACGTCCTCCGAGAGCGCGGCGGAAAGCTGGATCGTGTCCTCCGAGGGGACGAGGGACGCGTTGTAGTTCACATTGGAGTTGACGAAGGTCATGAGCTCCTCGGAAACCGGTTTGCCCTCCTCGTCCGTCCGTACGCCGCAGATCCCGTTCTCGCCGTTGTAATAGAAGCGGTACTCGTCCTCCGGTCCTCCCGGTGCGGCGTTGATCGCGTTATCCCAAAGCGTGATCGCGTCTTCATACCGTCCGGTTCCGGGATCGAGCCGTGCGATACTCCGTCTCGACACGGCCCAAACCGTTCCGTCCGGCAGAGCGGTTATATCGAGGGCGTTGAGCTTGAACTGGTTGATCCACACCCGCTCCGGGGAGATCACCACCACCTTTGCGGGATCGCTCAGCCATAGATTGCCCTTCGCGTCCGTGATGAGCTTGCGCGGCGAGGTCTGTCCGGCCCATCCCTTGATGTTCTGCGTCTCCGTCTGGGACAGGAGCTTGCCCGAGGAGGCGTCCCATTCGAGCAGCCGACCGCTTCCGGCCTGTGTGAGATCGCAGAATGCCCAGACGCGCTCCGGCGAGACGGCGGCGACACGCGGTCCGCTGTTGTGCGCGTCTTCGAGCGGCACCTCCCGCAGTTTGGCGCCGTTTTCGTCATACGAGATCAGGCAGAGATCGGCCAGGTATGCGACCGTGCCGTCCTCCGCTTCGATTTCCTTGCCGCGCTGCGCGAGGACGAGGATCTCCCCCTTCTCCGGGTCCGTCCCGATCTGGGCGGTATCCGCAAGGGTGAATCCGTCCGGCAGGGCAAGGGGCGTCGGGTCGTAGATCCCCGTCAGCGTTCCGCGGTCACCGACGGTCAGCTCCGCGCCCGCCACAGTTTCCGTGCCGGTTTGCTTTCTGCAGCCGGACAGTATCGCGAAAAGCACGCCGACAAGCGCAAATGCGAAAATGAGACGCTTCATCCTGTATTTCCCCCGGTCATTTCATTGAAATCTTCCGTATTGATTATACCATATACCGGCAATAAATGCAACCACAAAATTCGTGAATATTTTATTTTTTCAATTCAGCAAAACGACACTTCCCTGCTGTGGGCCTCTGCTTATATAGACGTTTTCAGACGGGATTTGTTACAGGGGGGAAATGATTATTTGTAAAGGTTTTGTGAATGACAGACTTTCCCTCTCCGATGTCGGTTCCGAATCTTTGTCTCCCCCTCCCCACTCGTAAAAACCGATCTTGCTTTCCTCGCCGATCTATGGTACAATAAGGACGCGGGACGGGCGTCCGTTCCGCACAAAGATTCATTTTGCAGATACGGAAACCCGATGGAATGGAAAAAGTGAACGCAAAGAACAGAACCCGCGCCTCTCTCCTCCTCTGCTCGCTGCTCCTCGCGGCGGGGATGCTCCTCGTCGGATGCGATACGCGGGAGAAGTCTGCCCCCGCGGAGGAGACCGTCGGTATGAACGCAGAGACCGGGGACACGGAGAGACAGGAGCTGCCGTCCGTGCCCGCGCCCGAGGTGGATATCGCGCGGTACCGGGATCTCGTCATCTCGAAGGTGTACGGCAACGGGGGAAGCAGCTCCGCCGCGTGTCTCTGCAGCTTCATCGAGCTGACCAACACGGGCGATTCCCCGCTCGAGCTCGGCGTCCTCGCGCTGTATTACCGGACCGCGGGGATGCAGGATTATCTCTCCTTCCCCCTCCCCGATACGGTCCTCGGCGCGGGAGAGCGCTTTCTGATCCGCGGCGCGTCTGCGGCAAAGAAGGGCGCGGAGAACGCTGAAAACGAGGTGATCCGCATCGAGGAATCTGACGCGGAATGGCGGATTTCGCTCGACAACCGGGAGATCCGGCTCGCGCTCGCCCCTGCGGGGAGGACCTTCGACGGAACAGTCCCGCCGGAAGAGCTGCCGGACGTGATCTCCTATTTCGCCGCGACGGACGGATATGCCTTCGACACGGGGTATGTGTCCGGGGCGAACAAGAACACCGTGGCGGTCCGGACCGCGATGAAGCAGGACAGCGGCTACTATCTCCAGAATCTGACGAAGACCACGACGGAGAAGCTCGCCCTGATCGCCCCTGTCACGCAGGACGGGGAGCGCGCGGCAGTCGTCGGCTCGAAGCTCCGCGAGATCCGGTTTTCGCACGCCGCCGGGTTCTACGACGCGCCGATCGGACTGGAGCTCACCGCGCCCGAGGGGTACGGGAAAATCTACTACACGACGGACGGCTCCGATCCGGCCTCCTCCAGGACAAGGAAGGAATACGCGGGTACGATCGAGCTCTCCGAAACGGACAGCACGCCGTTCGGGCACACCTATACGCGCGGGCTGAATTATGTCCCGCAGATCGCCTCGTACCGGAAGCGGATGGTCGGCGGACACGTCATCAAGGCCCGCGCGTATGACGGGGAGCATTATACCGGGATCTACACGAACACCTACTTCATCGGCACTAAGCTCGGGGAGTACGGCGTCTCCGTGATGTCCGTCTCGCTCGAAACAGATCAGATGTTCGGCAATCCCGGGTTTTACCACCGCTTCAATCCGTCCTCAAACGATCCCAATACGCGCGGGGAGGCGTTCATGGAGGTCTTCGACGCGGGCGGCGTCCGGCGCGGATATTCGAACGTCGAGCTTGCGGCGAGCGGGCACGGCTCCTCCGGCGCGGGGATGCGGTCGATGAAGGTGTTTTACAAGGCCTCCCAAAACACGATGGACGGCACGGATCCCGCGCTGCATTACGACCTCTTCGACGGGTACGCGACAAACGCGAAGGGACAGACCATCACGGAATTCTCCCGGCTCGTGCTGCGCAATTCCGGCAACGACTGCGGCGTGTCCTACATCCGGGACGCCTACATGCAGCGCGTGAGCCGGGACATGGCGGCCGATACGATGGCCTACGCGCCCGTCCTCGTATTCGTCAACGGGGATTTCTGGGGGGTCTACAACGCCCGCGAGCGGTACAGCGCGGACTATGTGGAATCCCACTACGGGATCGAGCGGGACAACGTCGCCCTGATCGAGAGCGATTACGCGCAGGTGCATACGAATCAGAACGCCCCCTTCATCGTCTCCTCCGGCCTCGAGGATGACGCGGACGACTTCAACGAGCTGGTCCGGTTCATCCGGAAGAACGACATGACGAAATCCGGAAATTACGACTATGTGCTCTCCAATCTGGACGTCGATTCGCTGATCGATCTGTTCGTCTCCCGTCTGTATTTCAGCGCGCTCGACTTCCCGGGAAACAACATCAAGCTCTGGCGGAACCGCGCGTATGACGATCCTTCCGGCGCGGACAACCGCTGGCACTTCGTCCTCCTCGACATGGACATGGGTATTTCCTTCTACAAGGACGCGAACAACACGACGGAGACCTCCGGGTATTTCGGCTGGCTCAACTCCGACAGCACCGTCGCGAGCGGCATCATCCATAAGCTCCTCATGAACGACACGTTCAAAACCCGGTTCATGGCGCGGTTCTATCAGGCCCTGAACGAGGACTACGCCCCGGCGCGCCTCGAAGAGGAGCTTGACCGGATCGTGGAGGAGCGGGCGCCGATCGAATACCTCCAGACCCAGCGATGGGCGGCGAGCATGAACGTCTACAATGACGCCGTCGCCGATATGCGTCGGTTTGTGCAGAGGCGGAAGAAGATCGCAACGCGGCTCCTGTGCGCGCATTTCGGTGTCCGGGAAGACGAGCTCGCGGAGCTGGAACTGCCGTAATCCATACAAACAAAAAGCTCTGATTGACCGGATGTCCGGTCTCAGAGCTTTTCTATTCGATTGCACAGACGGCTGTCAGTGCGTGCGGTCACGGAACACGATCTCCCCGGTGCGTTTGTCCGTGACCTCGAGGAGGACGCCGTCCGCGTCTGCTGTGTCGTGCACCGTCACGCTCTCCCCGAGCCGCCGGATGAGGTTGCCGAGGAGCCGGTCCTCGGCAGTGGGACCGGAGGCGGAGAAATAGAGATCCCCGTGAAAATCCGGCCCGTACAGAAGCAGGAGATTGTTATGGAGCTTCCCTTCCTCGAAGCGGCTGATCTTGTAATCGACGTAGTGATCGTAATCGCGGTCCCACGATGCATAGGCCGGATCGTCCCGCCGCACGAGCTCCGGGTAGCGTTCGGCGATGTAAAGGCCGAGGTAGTCCGTGACCGCCGCCGCGCCGATGTAATTGAGGTGGGAGGCATCATAGGGATCCGTGCGGTAATCGACGAGGCCCTTGTCCATCATGTTGAGAAGCGGGAGCCCGTATCGCTCGCCGAGCAGCTTTTCCATCGTCGCCGCCGCGTCCCGGTTCTCCTGCGTAGCGGTGAAGGGGACGTAGGTGAAGAGCAGCTCGATCCCGTTTTCGCGGCAGTAGGCGATCAGCTTGTCGAGATACCCGACACCAACGGTCTCAAGGGTCCGGGGCGTCCCGTCCGACGATTCCACATAGCCCTCTGCGTCATAAAAGCCGAGGACGAAGCCCGCGCCCTTTTGCGGGATGTCGCGGGGCTTGAAATTATCCTTTTTGATCTCGGACCAGCGGCTGTGATAGATCGCGAATTTGACGAGGAAGTCATAGCGATTGTCGTAGTCATCGAAGATGTCCGTCACCGCCTCGTATTTCAGGCGGGAGAGCGGGAATGCGTCGAACTGCACCCGCTGCATGTCGCGAGAATCCGGGCGGTACTTCCCGTTTCCGACCTTCGCGAACTCGACGAAGCCGAAAAGATCCATCACGACCAGCTTCGGCGTCGTGTACCGGGAGAGAAGCTGCAGAATGTAATAATCCTCGGGGAGCGTACAGTTTCCCTGCCCCCAGTTGTAGGCCGCGATCCCATGCCCGCGCCACAGCTCCTGCGGGAGGATCGTGTTGTACGCATGACTCGTCCCCATGACGATGACGTCGAAATCGGTGTCGGAGGCGAAGAACTGCTTGTATTTTTCATCTACGTCCGTCTTGTCGAGGAAGGCGTCCGCCGCGCACACGGAAAGGGCGAGGAGCACGAGGAACAAGGCAATGCCGACGGCCCGTCTGAGATTCTTATTCATGACTGTTTCCTCCTCTCCAAAGAATCAGAACTGGAAGTAAATGAAATTCGACGCATTGTAAACGGAGCCCCAGATGCCGAAGATCAGGATACACAGGACCGCGCCGATGTAGACAAGCCACCGGAAATACACGGGCTGGCGCTCGATCCTCTCGCCGATCCGGACGCCGCGGTGCGCGAAGAGACCGGCAACGAGCAGGATCAGGAGGCTGTACGCGAGGACGTGAAGCTCCTTCATGCCGAGACCGCAGGTATAGAGGGAGCCGTCGAAGAGGATCCACGGGTTGAACGTCGTGAAGATGCTCCCAAGTAGCGTCAGCGAATGGCGGATCCCGTTCGAGCGGAAGAAGAGCCAGGTGAAGTCGATCAGGACGAATGTGCCGACGGTTTTCACGCACCGGAACGCGAAGGAATCGGGGACCGTCTTTTCGCACTTTTTCGCTCTGTCCGCGAGCAGATCCTCCATGATCTGGAACACGCCGTTGATCCCGCCCCAGAGGACGTAGGACCACCGCGCGCCGTGCCAGAGACCGCTCAGCAGAAAGACGACGAGGATATTCCGGTATTTGACCAGCTTTCCCTTCCGGCTCCCGCCGAGGGGGATATAGACGTAATCGACGAACCAGGTGTTCAGGGTGACGTGCCATCTGCGCCAGAACTCGCGGACGGAGGTTGAGAGATACGGCGTCTCGAAATTCTGCGTCAGCCGGATGCCGAGCATTTCCGCCGCGCCGAGGGCGATGGTCGAATACCCGGCGAAGTCGCAGTAGATCTGGAACGCAAAGAGCACGGTCGCCGCTACGATGAACGCGCCGGGGTATTGTTCGGGTGCGCCGTACACCGTATCGACGAGGATCGCCGCGCGGTCCGCGATGACCATTTTCATGAAATAGCCCCACAGCATCACGAGAAAGCCATGCCGGACGGACGCATACGAGGGGCGCGGAAGCTCCTTCAGCTGGGACATGAGGTTTTCACAGCGTTCAATCGGTCCGGCGACGAGCTGCGGGAAGAAGGAGACAAACAGCGCGTATTGCAGCAGATTGCGCTCCGCCGGGACTTTTCCGCGGTACACGTCGATCACATAGCTCATGGTCTGGAACGTATAGAACGAGATCCCCACCGGGAGGATCGGATCCCACGCGGGCATGGTCGCCGGGATGCCGATGAGGGATAGCGCGGCGCTCACCGATGCGCAGGCAAAGCGGAAGTATTTGAAGAGGAAGAGCACGCCGAGATTGAGCACGACGCACGCGATGAGGGTCAGTTTTTGGAGTTTCCGTGCGGATTCTCCGCGGTCCCGGACGGCCTGGAGCACCAGCGCGCCCGCATAGGTGACGAGCGTCGAGAAGAGGATCAGGACAACGTAGCGGGGATTCCACGACATGTAGAAGAAGTAGCTGCAGATCAGGAGCCAGACGCCCTTGACCTTTTTCGGCAGAAGATGAAAGAGGATCAGGGTCGTCGGGAAAAACAGCAGGAACCGGAAGGAATTGAAGAGCATACGCGATCCGCCTGTCAGAGAAAATAGCGAGAGAGGCGGCACCCGCACCGTAACGCACGTCCGAGGGATGCCGACGGGATATTCGATTTATTATACCATAATCCGACCGTTTCTGCAAGGGAGAATTCGGGTCCGGATGACTTTGTGCGGGGGGATGAACAAAAAAACCGCCGGCTGACGGAGATGAGCGGAGATCCGCTTCCCTGTCAGCCGACGGTATGATTCAGTTATGCCTGACTATGGATGGGATGCTCAGTGCTTTTTCTTCGAAACGGCGAAGCCGCAGACGGAGATCAGCGCAGCGACAGCGGCAGCGAGGCCGAAGTCGAAGGTGTTCGG
>CACZSA010000060.1 GCA_902783705.1 uncultured Ruminococcus sp. | reverse complement strand
CAAGGGCATGAACTTCTGCCTGACGGGCGACATCGGCACGATGTACAAGAAGTCCATCGGCGTCATCATGTTCAACAAGGTGATCCTCGCGGACCATCAGCTCGAGAACCCCTACGAGCTCATGAACGAGGGCAAGTGGACGATCGAAAAGATGGTCGAGATGGGCACGCAGGTGTCCGAGGACCTCAACGGCGACGGCAAGATGACGCAGGACGACCGCTTCGGCCTGATCTGCTTCTGCGACATGATCGCGCTGGCGATGATCGGCTGCGACGTGGACTTCTTCACGACGAACGCGGACGGCATCCCGGAGAACACCTTCATGTCCGAGCGCGCGGTCTCCGTGATCGAGAAGCTCTCGACGCTGATGTACAACCCGGACATCACCTACTCCTGGTCCCGTGCGGGCGTCGGCGAACAGCCTGCGTTCACGATGTACCAGTCCGACAAGTCCCTGTTCTACTACGGCGAGCTGCACGCGGTCGCCACGATGCGCGACATGGAATCCGACTTCGGGATCATGCCCATGCCGAAATACGACGAGGCGCAGGACGGCTATCACCACTGCGTGAACCCGAACGTCTGCGCGACGATCGTCATCCCGGCGGACAACATGGACTTTGAGAAGACCGGATACGTGATGGACGCTCTCGGCGCGGCGTCGAAGAACGAGCTGACCCCGGCGTACTACGACGTGACGCTGCTCGGCAAGGTCTCCCGCGACGAGGAATCGACGGTTTCACTCGACATCATCATTTCGTCGATCAAGTACGACATCGGCTATCTCGGCGGCTTCGGCATCAGCTCGATGCTGTACAACATGGCGGACAGCTACAACACGGATCTGGCGTCGCAGTACGCGAAGGTCACGAAGGTTGTGAACAAGTCGCTTGATAAGATGATGGACAAGTTCGACGGGCTGGGGAACTGACGAAGCTCTTCGGGCGGGTCTCACCCATCCTGCTTCTCTTATCCTGAAAATGAAAACGCTGCCGTTCGTTTTGCTGCGGACGGCGGCGTTTTTTTGTTGGTTCTTTTGTTGGGGGATTGGATCGCTCATTTTGCCTGCGCGCTGACGCTTGCATATATTGGATCTTGCAAATCCGACGCTTTTTTGTCCTCGCGAACTTGTTCACGTGGCGGACGCCTCCACCCCCTCAGGTTCAACCTCATGTATGGATCGGAAGCTCCGTCCAATGGGGGCTAAGCGTGTATCATACAAAGATTACAGGGGTCCGTACCAAGTCAGTCAGTTTGATTTTTATGAAATACACTCAACATCGAAGATACGGTTATTCCGTGTTATTCCTCTCTCAATGAAGGTACAGCGGGTTCACACCCGTCAATTCATCATTCTTAATTCTTAATTCGTAATTTTTAATTCCTCATTTCAATGTCGCGTCGACGGCTTGGATGAACGCAGAGCGCATGCCGGATTCTTCCAGCGCGGCGACACCCCGGATGGTGGTCCCGCCGGGGGAACAGACGGCATCCTTCAGCGCGCCGGGATGCCCTTCCCCGCGCAGGACCATTTCCGCCGCGCCGAGCATCGTCCGGGCCGCGAGCTCATACGCCGCCTGACGCTTCAGCCCGTTCTTCACGCCCGCGTCGCCGAGCGCTTCGATGACCATATAGAGGAACGCCGGACCGCAGCCGGAGATCGACGTCGCCGCCGCGATCTTCTTCTCGGGCAGCTCGATCACCGCGCCCGCAAGCGAGAGGATCTCGATGAATCTTGCCCGCTCGTCCGCATGAAGCGAATTCTCCTCCGCGAAGAGGAAGACGCCGCGTCCGACCTTCGCCGGGGTATTCGGCATCACGCACTGCACCCGCGCGCGCTCCCCGAGGAGTTCGCGGAACATGGACAGGGTCCACGCGTTGACGATCGAGAGAATGGGCTTGTCCGCCAGGACGTCCCGGAGCGGAGTCACCGCCGCGGCGCACTGATCCGGCTTCATCGCGAGGACCACGGCGTCGCTCTTCTCGCACAGCTCCCGCGGAGAGGCGGCGACGTCGGCCCCCGTCTGCTCCGCGCGGCGCTTCAGCGGTTCGGCGTGCGGCGCCCAGGCAAGGAAGCGCACGCCCTCCCGCGCCGCATCTCCCGACTGACCGATCCCCGCGGCGATGGCGGAGCCCATTTCCCCGAAGCCGAGGAAACCGATGGTGACCGTTTCGTTTTCCCAGTTTTTCATCTTGTCCCTCCCGCGAGGCATGCGTCGACGAGGTCGTCGATCTTCGCCTCCGCCAGCGCGATGACCGTATCGGACGCGCCGTAGTAGATGCGCAGGGTATCCCCGACCGGGACCGCGCCCGTCGCGAAGATGGTGTTCGTGCGGAATCCGGTCTTGACTTCGTAATCGGTCTCCGGCGCGAGGAGCGGTTCACGGCAGATCCCGAGGACCTTCGACGGATCTTCGAGGTCGAGCAGGAGCATGCCCGCCGAATACCGCTTGGGCCACTTCTTCTCCCAGCCGTTCTTGCCTCTTGTGTCGTCCCGGTCGACCGCGTGGGTGATGACGAGCCAGCCGCGGTCGGTCTTAACGGGCGGCGCGCCGGGGCCGATCTTGTCGTTGGCGTACGGAAAATCCTCGACGCCCGCCACAAGCTTGGAATTGCCCCAGTAAATCATGTCCGGGCTCTCGCTGAGCCACATATCGAAGCGGTCGCGGCCCCGGCTGTACACGGGCATCGGACGCTCGAGACGCACGTACATCCCGCCGATCTTCTCCGGGAAGAGGACGATGTTGCGGTTGTCCGGCACGGTCATCGAGAGGATCTCAAAGTGATGCAGGTCTCCGGTCCGGGCAATCGCCCCCCGCAGGCCGTGCCGCGTATCGACGGCGAAGGACATGTAAACACACCCGTCGATCACGGTGAGCCGGGGATCGTACGCCCGCCCGATCTCGCCGCCGTCCGCGCCTGAGAGATCGAAGACCGGCTTCTCTTCCACCTCAAAGTGGATGCCGTCGCGGCTCAGGGCGAGGCCGATGTTCGTTCCCCGGAAGCCGTGCCCGGCCTCGAACGCCGCCTGATCGCAGCCGTAGTCGTTGCGGAAGATCATCGCGTAGCCGTCCCCCCACGGGATGATGCCCGCGTTGAAGACGAGATTCGCCGGATAGGGCACATCCGCCGCTGTCAGCACGGGATTGCCCGGATAACGCGTCACGCAGGGGAGGGATTTCAGGATTTCGCTCATAACAAGCCTCCGTCGGATTCAAGTGGATTTGGATATGCACCTATTATAGCAGGAATCCGCGCCGCTGTCAACGGAGGGGGAGAGATTTCGGGGGAATCAGAGAGCCGCGGCCTGCCCCTCCAGCTCCGCGCAGAGGGCTTTGAAGTCGTCCCGGTCGCGGAGGGGATTGAGATCGGGGTGGGAAAGCGACTGCCGCACATAGTTT
>CACZSA010000059.1 GCA_902783705.1 uncultured Ruminococcus sp. | reverse complement strand
ACCCGGCCCGAGGGTCCTCTTAGGTCCCGTCCGGAAGGACAAAAAGCGTCGGATCTGCAAGATCCATCATCCGCAAGCGTCAGCGCGCAGGACACGAGAAAATGCCTGCCCTCTTGTCCGCCAGCCGCGCAGGCGAAAAAAGCGATGGATCTGCAAGATCCATCATCCGCAAGCGCCAGCGCGCAAGCATAACGTGATTGCAGCCGCGCGCTTGCCAAAGGTGAGCGCGCCTCTTGCCCGCGGGGGCTCCCCGCCCCCTACATGTCTTCAATCGACAGCTGATACGCCCCTCTCGCCCAGAGGATCCATTTCGCCCGGTCGAGCGGGTTGACCCCGCGGCGGGGGTTGACGTGCTCTTCGCCGTCGCGGCATTCGCGGTATCCGTGGAACGTCGCGCCGAGCACCGCCTTCCCCGACGACCACGACGCGAGCTTCACCGGGAATTCCATCGACGTCGCCGCCGGGACGATCGCCTCGACCGTCACGCTGTCCCCGAAGAAGAGCGGCGTGTCGTATTCCCCCCGCATCCGCATGATCTCCCCGGTGATCTTCCCGGCGAGGTGGGACGGCGCGGAGATCCGCATTTTCAGAAGCGGCTCGAGGATCGTCACCCCGATGTCCCGCAGTCCGTTCATGAACGCCATCGGCGTGCAGACGAAAAAGTCGAGCGGATGCGTGTGGATCGTGTGGTGCTGACCGCCGACGAGCGTGCACTTGAAGTCCGTCACCTCCCAGCCATACAGCCCCTGCTCGAGGCACTGGTAAAACGAGGTGCGGATGTGCGTCTGATAGCGGTAGAAGCACTGGTTCGACGGCAGCTTCCCGTGATAAGAGACCCCGTAGCCGCGCGGCATCGGCTCGAATTTGAACCGCACGACCGCCCAGCAGGGCTTCGGCATGGTGTAGTCGGCATACCCGTACCCCACCGCGGCGGGCGTCTCCTTGTAGATGACGGTCGGCGGGGAGAAGGACGGCGCGATCCCGTACCGCTCGCGGAGCAGCGCGTCGAGGATCTCGAGCTGGATCGACCCGGTCGTCGAGATGGTGATCTCCCGCTGCCCGTTCTCCCATTTCGCGTCGATGTACGGCTCCTCCTCCGTCAGCTCGGCGAGCGCGGCGGCAAGAGGCGGGACCTTTTCGGGATCGCCGTCCGCCGGGGTGGCCTTGACGCGCAGGAAGGGAGCGGTCAGCCGCGCGGATTCGCCCAGCGCCAGCGAGCCGACGAAATGCCCGGCCTTCGCCGACGGGAGACCGCAGAGCGCCGCGATGTCCCCGCCCTCGACCGCGCCCGCGTCGGTGTAGCGTCCGCCGGTGAATTTGCGGATCTGCGAGACCTTCTCCGAGACGGGGGGCACTTCGGCGAGCGCGACGGCGTCGTCCTCCTCCCCGGCGGGGTTATGACGCCTCGGATCGTCCGGCGGCACGAGCGTCACCTCGTCGCGGTTGACGATCCGGCCTCCGAACAGGCGGACGTGCGAGATCTTCCCCATCGTCCGGTCGTGCTCGATCTTGAAGATGATCCCGGAGAGCCCCTCCGTGGCCCGCCGCTCGGACGAGGGCATGAAGGAGACGAGGAAATCCGCGAGGGCTTCCACCCCGATCCCCAGCTTCGCCGAGCCCGCGAGCACCGGGGCGATCCGGCATTCGGTGATCCCTTCCCGGACCAGCGTCCCGGCCCGCTCGTGCGAAAGGACCCGATCCTCGAGGAACGCGTCGGCGGCTTCGTCGTCCGTGTCCGCGAGGCCCTCCGTCACGCGCGCGTCGAACGCCTCCCCCGCGAGGGTCGAGACCGTCACGCCGTCGCATCCGAGACCCCGCACGTCCGAGAGCGGCAGAAAGACCCTCTCCGGCGCAGCGCGTGCGAGATCGGCGAGGACCGCTTCGATATCCGCGCCCGCCCGGTCGGCCTTGTTGACGAAGACGGCATAGGGGAGCCCCTCGTCGGCGAGCGCGCGGAGGATGTTCTCGGTGTGCGCCCGGACGCCCTCCACCGCGGAGACCACGACGACGGCGTAGTCGAGGGCGGCGAGGGAGCGTTCGACCTCCCCGGCGAAGTCGACGTGCCCGGGGGTGTCGATCAGGTTGACGGCGACGCCTCCCCACGAGGCCGAGGCCGTGGCGGTGCGGACGGAGATGCCGCGTTTCCGCTCGACGGCGAGGGAATCGGTGGCGGTCGTGCCGTCGTCGACGCTGCCCGCCGAACGGATCGCGCCCATGAGAAGGAGCAGCTGCTCCGTCAGGGTGGTCTTCCCCGCGTCCACATGCGCGAGGATGCCGATATTGTGGTAGATCATAGCCCGATATCTTTCCGATGGAAATCCAAATTTTTATTATTATACACCAAAACCCGCCGGATGGCAAGGGGAGAATACAAAAAGGGACTGCCGCCTCTCTCCTTTCACGGAGTGGACGCGGCAGTCCGGTTTTGCTTGTGTCAATACCCCTTCCGCTCGACGTACCGCACGTGAATCTCGGCGGAGTCGCGCAGGAACGGGCTGCTGTCGGGGACCTCGAGGAAGAGATGCCACGCCACAGCCTCCTCGGATGCCGTCGCCGGCGCGGAGACACGGATGCGCAGATCGTATTCCCCCTCGGTCCCGCTCCGCCCGATGCCCTCGGATTCATACCGGTTCGAGGCGTTCGGCGCGTGGATCACGCAGATCACGAGCGCCTGCGAGGCGAAATAGTCCTCCTTGTACCCCGAAACGACGTCGTAGAACATCTCCGCCGTCTCGTCGAGGAAATCGTAGCATTTTTCGTAGACCGACACATACCGGATCAGCTCGTCGCGCGACTGGATCACGCTGATCTCCGGGGCATAGGCGCCCGTGACATGCGGCGTCCGCGCGATCTTCACGGGGTAATCGACCGTCACGAGACGCGCGACCCCGACCTCCTCCGACGGCGGATCCGGCTCGAGGCCGCAGGAGGCCAGCGCGGCGCACACGAAGAGCATCGCCAAAGCAAGCAAACCCGCGCGAATCTTCATCGGAACTGTCCTCCTTGTCTTGATCTGAACTTGTTATTTCCGATATTTGGAGTGCGGATCGTCCGCTCCCCCTCATCCGGCCCGACGGGCCACCTTCCCCGCCCGAGGGGGAAGGCTCTGCAAAATGAAGGCGGATGATTCTGTACAGCGGTTTCAATGTCGAATCTGCACCTGCTCAGTTACCTTCAGCATGTTCCCTTCATTGAAGCCGTATGCACAACAAATCCCGCTTCTCTAACGTAAGCCTTCCCCCTCCGTGGGGAAGGTGCCCGTCAGGGCGGATGAGGGGGAACAATCGACCCCCGATCGCGAAATCCTGTGAATAACTTCCCTATTCCATGAAAACCGGTGACAGCTTCATCGAAGAAACGCACGTCCTTTATGAGCTTTCCCCCTCCGCGGGAAAGGTGCCCGCCAGGGCGGATGAGGAGGAACAAAAGCCTTTCGATCTTTTCATTGAAAATCAAAATACCGGGGGATTACGTCTGAGGCTGAATCGCCGCAAAATACGCCGCGAGCGCTCCGGGCGTCCCGAACACCGCGCGGCATCCGGCCCGCTCCAGCTCTTCCCGGCTCCCGTAGCCCCACAGGACGCCGTACGCCGGGATCCCGCATTCCGCAGCGCCCGCCGCGTCGTGCATCCGGTCCCCGATCATCGCGGCCTCCCGGAAGACCTCCTCGGGGGTGACGCCCCGCTTTGCCGCCAGACGTCCGCCGAGCGCGCGGATCACGTCCCCCTTCGTCACCCGCGACTGATCGAGCGACGCGCCGCCGATCTCGTCGAAATACGCCGCCAGCCCGAAATGCTCGAGGATCCGCACGGCAAAGGGCTCGGGCTTGGACGTCGCGACCGAGAGGACAAATCCCGCCTCCCGGAGCGCCCCGAGCATGTCCGCGATCCCGGGGTAGGGCGTGTTCTCGAAGAGCCCGCGGACGCTGAAATACTCGCGGTAATACGCGAGCGCGGCCTCCGCCTCCTCCTCCGTCATCCCGAGATACGCCCGGAACGAGGGAATGAGCGGCGGACCGATGAAGGTGCGCAGAAGGTCCCGCTCCGGGAGGGGCTTGTCCATCCGGCGGAGCGCGTGTTCAATGGAGTTGGCGATGCCCTCGAACGGGTCGGTGAGGGTGCCGTCGAGGTCGAAAAAGAGCGATTGGATCATGTCGTCATTTCATCAGCATGGAGATCCCGTAGAGGACCGCCAGATGCAGGGGGTAGAAAATATAGAAGAAATACTTCATCCGGACGCGTCCGGGCTTGCCGTTGTAGAGCGCGAGGAGCGGCACCGCGGCGAGGGACCAGTACTGAACGGTGAAGTCGTCGGTCATGGTGATCGAGAGGGCGAGGAGGCAGGCGGTGAACATGACGAGCCGCTGTCCGCGCTCTTCAAACAGGGAGGCGCAGACGGGGAGCATGACGCCGAAGAAGCCGTAGTCGACCGTGACGAAGGTGGTGAGCAGGAAAACGCCGAGCACGCCTGCGCAGAAGACGCCCGTGGAGAGCGCGCGGTCCGCCGCCGGGGAGATCTCCCTCCCGAGGAGGCGTTCGAGGGCCCCCGCCAGCGCGCTCTTCTCCCCGCGCAGGGCGGTTTTGACGCCGTCGAGCGCCGCCATGAGGAGGATCGAGAGGGAGAAGGTGATGAGGATGCCGAGGTAGAGCTCGTGATCGACGATGGTATAGACGATCTGGCAGAGGAGGCCGAGGACGAAGATGCGGAGAAAATAGCGCCAGCGGTTCCGGGTATGGCGGAAGCCCTCGGCAATGCAGAAGGCGTAGAGGGGACAGGCGAGCCGCCCGAGGACGCGGAAGATCTCCCGCCCGGGGAAGAGGATCAGCCCGGCATGATCGAGGAGCATGGAGAGCGCCGCGATGAGTTTCAGCACAAAGGAAGTCATGAGTGAATGGGGTCCGGCAGTCCGGCGGATATCCGGATCAGCACCCGGGACTGGATTCTATCCGGAGCCGGAGAAATCCGGGAAGATTTTTGAAACGGGTCTTTTTTTATATTATACAACATAAGGGTGGGGATTGCAAGAGGGATTCTGCACGAACTGCCGCGCAGAGGGAAATTCGCGCGCCGAAGGCGCAGTTTATCTTCTGTCTGCGCGCTGTCTGCGTGCTGTCTGCGCGCTGGCGCTTGCGGATGATGGATCTTGCAGATCCATTATTTTTTTCGCCTGCGCGGCTGGCGGATAAGAGGACCCTCAGGCCGGGCCCTCTTGTCAATCACCCGGCCCCAGAGGACGAGGAAAGGATTCCTCGCCTCTGGACTCCACTCCTT
>CACZSA010000058.1 GCA_902783705.1 uncultured Ruminococcus sp. | reverse complement strand
TGTCAGGTGGGGAACCAAGCAGCATTAAGCAGTTTTGCGGATGCGCCGCGAGGCAGCCTGTTCTGAGCAGGAACTGCGGCGTCGTGTGCGATCCTCCGTCCGACGGGAGGGTGTATGGTCTTGATTTGCGGGTTATTTCCGTATCTTTCCAAGGGAGGCGGGTTATGCATCAGGCGCTCTACCGAAAATACAGGCCGCGGACCTTCGACGGCGAGGGCGGCGTCACCGGGCAGGACCACGTGACCTCCGTCCTCCGCTACGAGACCGAGAACGGACGCACGTCCCACGCGTATCTTTTCTGCGGACCGCGCGGAACCGGAAAGACCACCTGCGCGAAGATCCTCGCCAAGGCCGTGAACTGCGAGCATCCGATGAGGGGCAATCCCTGCGGCGAATGCTGGGCCTGCCGGTCCATCGACGCCGGGACCGCGCCGGACGTGCTCGAGATGGACGCGGCGTCCAACACGGGCGTCGACTATATCCGCGACATCAAGGAGGCCATCTCCTACGTCCCCGCCGCGCTCAAAAAGAAGGTCTACATCATCGACGAGGTCCACATGCTGTCCTCCGGCGCGTTCAACGCCCTCCTCAAAACGCTCGAGGAGCCGCCGGAGCACGTGATCTTCATACTCGCGACGACCGAATTCCACAAGCTCCCCGCGACGATCGTCTCGCGGTGCCAGCGGTTCGACTTCCGGCGCATCAAGGCCGACGTCATCGCCGAGCGGCTCCGCTACATCGCCGAAAAGGAACAGATTCCGCTGTCCCCGGACGCCGCGCTCCTCCTTGCCAAACAGGCGCAGGGCGGCATGCGCGACGCGATCAGCCTCTTCGAGCTCACGGCGGCGGGCGGCGCGGACGTCACCCTCGAGCGTGTGTCCGAGGTCCTCGGCCTCTCCGGCATCGAGACGCAGTACAAAACCGCGTTTGCCGTCGCGAAGGGGGATCTCGCGTCGATCTTCAAGATTGTCTCCGTCGTCGAGAATTCGTCGAAGGATATCGCCGTCTACTGGTCCGAGCTGACCGGATTCTGGCGGGACATGCTCGTCGCGAAGAACCTCCCCGAGGAGACCCGCGCGGCGTATCTCGACTACACCGAGCCCGAAATGCGGCTCCTGCTCGACGCGGCCCGGCGTTTCCCTGCCGAGGCGATCACCTGGCACTTCACGATCCTCGACGAAGCGCAGAGGGAGATGGCGCGTCTCCCGCAGACCAAGCGGCTCTCCGCGGAGCTCGCCCTGATCCGCATGTCCGACCCCGCCCTGTCGTCCTCGCCCGCCGCCCTGCTCGCACGGATCGCGGCGCTGGAGGATCAGGTCGCGCGTCTGGCGTCCGGTGCGGTGATGCAGGCCCCGGCGGAACCTGTCGCCATGCCCGCTCCCCCGACGACGGAGGAAGCCCCCACCGAACCCGACAAGATGCCCATCTCCCCCGATCCGGAACCCGCGCCTGCGGACAGCGGCATGCGGGAGGTCGATCTCACCGAGGCGGCGGAAAAGCTGCCCGATTCGTGCAGGACCTACCTTGCGGAATGCGACTGCCTCGTCTCCCCGGACCGGAAGCAGGCTCTGATCCGCACGCCGAACGAGATGACCCGGATGATCCTCACGATGCCGTCGAATCTCTCCTCGGTCCGCTCCGCGCTCTTCTCCTCCGGTCTTACCGACGCGGGCGCGAACCTCGAGATCACGGTCGGCGCGAAACCCAAAGTCAAAAAAGCCCCCGTCGACGAGCTCGCCGATTTCTGAGCGCGTCCGGGGCAGTTCCCATATAATAAAAATACAGACAAGAGGTAAAACACCATGAGAGCAAAACTCCCGAAGGGCGTCGGCGGCGGCGCACCGAATATGCAGTCGATGATCAAGCAGGCCCAGAAGATGCAGGAAGACATGGCGGCCCTGCAGGAGGATCTGGATTCTCGCGAATATGAGATCAAGGCGGGCGGCGGCGCTGTGACCGTGAAGATCAACGGCAAGCTCGAGGTCCTCTCCATCGACATCCAGCCGGAGATCGTGGATCCCGACGACATCGAGACCCTCGCCGACATCCTGACCGCAGGCGTCAACGAAGCGATCAAGAAGGTCACCGCGACGAACAACGAGGAAATGGGCAAGGTCACGGGCGGACTCAGCGTGCCCGGCATGCCGGGGCTGTTCTGATGGCGGAGACACTCGAACCCCTCGAACGACTGACGGACATGTTCCGTCGGCTCGACGGCGTGGGAAAGAAATCCGCAGCGCGGTACGCCTTCTGCGTCCTGAATTTCACGGACGAGGAAGCGGCGGAATTTGCGCGCGCCATCCTCGCGGCCAAGACCGAGATCAAAAAATGCGCCGTCTGCCAGAACATCACGACCGAGGAGGTCTGTCCGATCTGTCAGAACGAGAGCCGAGATCACCGCACGATCTGCGTGGTGGAGGATCCCCGCGCGCTCCTCGCGATCGAAAAGACGAGGCAGTACGGCGGCGTGTATCATGTCCTGCACGGGACGATTTCCCCGATGCGCGGCGTGACGCCCGACCGGCTGACGATCAAGGAGCTCCTCGCACGGATCGGCGATTCTGCGCATCCGGTGGACGAGGTGATCCTCGCGACCAACCCAACGGTCGAGGGCGAGGCGACGGCGATGTACGTGGCGAAACTCCTCTCCCCGCTCGGCGTGAAGGTCACGCGCATCGCGAACGGCGTTCCCGTCGGCGGCGACCTCGAATACGCGGACGAGGTGACCCTTCGCCGCGCGATGGAAGGAAGATACGCGCTGGTTTGATTTTTCAGAAAACCGTCCCCGCGGCGGTTTTCTTTTTTGCATTTCTTCTCAACCGCGCGTTGCATCCGTCCGTCAAACCTCGCCTGCGCGTCGCTTGCGCTGTCCTCCGGGTTGTGCTATAATGGAGACGAATACAAAGGCGGAGGTGCTTTATGATACACAAGGTGCATTTCGGAAAACGGGTGGGGATCGCACGACGGCGGCTCGGCATCTCGCAGGCAGAGCTCGCGGAACGCCTGAACGTCACCCCGCAGGCCGTTTCCAAGTGGGAGTGCGGTTCTGCGATCCCGGACGTAGAGCTGCTGCTCGCGCTCTCCCATCTCTTCGGGACGACGGTCAACGACCTGCTCGAGGACGCCGATCCCATCGCAGAGATGAACATCGGCGGGGAATACGCGGATGGCGTGCATTATTTCGTCCCGCGCGCGGAGGATCCCCGGCGGCAGGACTTCGCCGACGCGCTGCGGAGAGAGGGCTGGATCGGAAAAAACTGGCGGGCATCGCAGGAGGTCCGCGCACATCCGTTTCTCCCGATCGGACGGCGGATCGCGATGCGCGGCGGACTGATCCTCGAGATCGGCGCGGGACCGGGCGGCGGCTTCATGCCCTTCGTCCTCCGGGCCGATCCGAACGCGGAGATCGTCGTCTCCGATCTTTCGCCCGCGGTCGTGGAGGAGTGGCGCCGCTTCCTCGACGCGGAGACCGGATCGCCGAATCTCTGGTTCGCGGCGTGCGATTTCACCGCCCTTCCCTTTCCCGACAATTCCTTCTCCATCGTCTCCGACGCGGGCGGGGTCGCCAACTGCATCGGGGACCGGCGAAAGGCGCTCCGGGAGATCTGCCGCGTTCTGCGTCCGGACGGCCTCTTCGTCACATACAGCGGATTTATCTCCCGCGACACCCTCGACGCGATCCCGGACGCGGCGCGGGTAAAGCTGCGGGCAGAGTTTCCCGAGGCGTTCGAGGATCTCCACGAGGAGACGGTGCTCGCCGTGTTCCGCCGGGTCGACAGCGAAGCCATCGTCGGGTGGGATACGGATCACGACGAAAGCGGATTCGCCGCGCGCTGCCGGGAGCTGGACGTGCATCTCTCCTGGACGGGCTATGTGCGGTATTGTTATAAAAGCTGAAAAAAACAGGGCTGGCGTTCAGGTCAGTCCTGTTTCATTGCTGAGCGTCCGGATCCCCGCGAGCTCCGTTTTAAAGGCGAAGGATTTGTTCGTGAACGGCGTCCAGGTCTCATGACAGAGGATCACGTTGATGACGCCCGCATGGGTGACGAGGAGCGTGTCCCCGTCGAGCGGCGCGGTCTCCGCCCGGAATTCCGTCCATGCCGCGGCGATGCGCGCCTCGAATTCGCGGGGACTCTCACCGCCGGGATAACGTTCGTCGAAACCGAGCGCGGCAAACCAGATGCCGGGGTACTTCACTCCTGCCTCCTCCTTCGGCATTCCGGCGAGCAGCCCGTTGTTCGTCTCGCGTAAGGCGGGCATGAGTGCAACGGGCAGTCCGAGGCGATCCCCGACGATCTGTGCCGACTCGCGGGCACGCCGAAGATCGCTTGCATAGATCCGGCGGATGTCCGGGAAATCTGCCGCGAGCCTTTCCGCCGTCGCCCTCACCTGTGCGCGTCCGGTCGCTGTCAGGCCGGCGTCGCTCCATCCGCCGAGGCGCGCGGGATCGTCCTCGCCGTGACGCATGAGAATGAGCATGGTTCCTCCTCAAAAATGAATGAAAAAGAGAACCGGATCGGGGGATTCGGTTCTCTTCTGTTTCTGTAAGACTGGAAAACGTCCGATCTTATTTGTACTTACGCTTTCTCGCAGCTTCGGACTTCTTCTTTCTCTTGACGCTCGGCTTCTCGTACGCTTCTCTCTTGCGGAGTTCAGCCTGGATGCCG
>CACZSA010000057.1 GCA_902783705.1 uncultured Ruminococcus sp. | reverse complement strand
GGGGGCGTAGCTCAGCTGGTTAGAGCGTCTGCGTGACATGCAGAAGGTCATAGGTCCGATTCCTACCGTCCCCATGCGCATGTCGAAGCATCACATGCACATCGGAAATGCCGTTCGGGAGATCGGCATTTTTTGTTTTCATCCGCTTGTTTCCCCGATCCCATCTCACTTCCCGGAGATTCCCATGGAAAAAACCGCCCTGATCGCCATGAGCGGCGGCGTCGATTCGAGCGTGGCCGCGCTGCTCACCCATGAGGCCGGATACCGCTGCCTCGGATGCAATATGCGCCTCGTTCAGAACGAGGAGGCTCCGGCGGACGCGCGCACCTGCTGCTCCCTCGAGGACGCCGAGGACGCCCGCTCCGTCGCCCGGAGGATCGGCATCCCGTTCCAGGTCTTCAACTTCACCGCCGATTTCGACGAGGCCGTCGTGCGCCGGTTCGTCTCCTGCTACGAGAACGGCGGGACCCCGAACCCCTGCCTCGACTGCAACCGCTACCTGAAATTCGACCGCCTCATGCGCCGCGCCGACGAGCTCGGGTATGAATACGTCGTCACGGGGCACTACGCCGTCATCGACCGGGACGCGCGGGGGAAGTATCACCTCAAAAAGGCCCCCGATCCGACGAAGGACCAGAGCTATTTCCTCTGCTGCCTCACGCAGGCGCAGCTCGCCCGGACGCTCTTCCCCCTCGGCGGGATGCAGAAGGCCGAGGTCCGCGAGATCGCCGGGGCGCACGGCTTCCTCAACGCGAAAAAGCGCGATTCGCAGGACATCTGCTTCGTCCCAGACGGGGATTACGCCACGTTCCTCCGCCGCTATACCGGCAAGGACTACCCCGCGGGCGACTTCATCCTCGCGGACGGGCGGGTCGTCGGGCGTCACCGCGGGATCGTGCACTACACCATCGGGCAGCGGCGCGGGCTCGGCGTCGCATGGAGCGAACCGCTCTACGTCGTGAAGAAGAACCTCGCCGACAACACGATCACCCTCGGGCGCGAGGAGGACCTCTACGTCCGGGAATTCGACGCCGTGGACTTCAACTGGGTCTCGGGGGAGGTCCCCGCCGGTCCGATCCGCTGCATGGCGGTCACGCGGTACCATCAGAAGGAGACTCCCGCGACCGTCACCCCCACGGGTGAGCGCACCGTCCGGATCGCGTTCGACGAGCCCCACCGCGCCGTCACCGCCGGACAGGCCGCCGTGCTCTACGACGGGGATGACCTCCTCGGCGGCGGGACGATCGCGATTTGATAAACGCCCGGATCTGCGGAGCCAATCGACCGCACTTCTTCCTTCTTAACTTTTACTTATTACTTCACCATGATAGCAACAGTCAGCATCTTCGGTCAGAACCGGTACTGGCCTTATTCGAAGACCCGCGAGGGCGCGCGCGGCATCGTCATCCGGGACGGGATGCTCCTCACGGTCCATGAACAGCGGACCGGATGGATCCTCCTCCCCGGCGGCGGCATCGAACCGGGCGAATCTCCCGCCGAATGCGCCTGCCGAGAGATCCGCGAGGAGACCGGCTTCCTCGTCGAGGCGGGGGAGGAATTCCTCACCCTCTCCGAATACTACGGCGAGGTCCGCTATATCAGCCACTACTTTGCCTGCACGGTCACCGGGGAGGCGGCGCAGTCCCTCACCCCGGCGGAAGCGGCGCGCGGGCTCGTTCCCCGCTTTCTGCCCGTCCGGGAGGCGTATGACGTCTTCTCCCGTCACGCGGATTACAACGGCATCGACGAGGAGCGGCGCGGCAGCTATCTGCGGGAGTTCACCGCGATCGAGGCGTGGTTCGCGCACATCCGCGCCTGAATTCCGGCACTCTGCACAAAAATTCGGCGCGCGGTTCCCCGATCCCCTGCGTTTTTTCTCTTGACTTTATCACTTTAACGTGCTAAAATATGAAAACAAGAACGAAACCCGCGAGGCACTCATGACAGAGAATTTCAGCTTCACCAACGACGAGCGGATCATCTTCACGCTCCGCGCGCTCTACGCGAAATACGGCTACCAGCCCTACCGCATGCGCAAATTCGAGGAATATGACCTCTACAGCCGCAACAAGGACTTCCTCGTCTCCGAGGGCGTCATCGCCTTCACCGACGCGGACGGACGGCTCATGGCCCTCAAGCCCGACGTCACCCTCTCGATCATCAAGAACACCCGCGACACCTCCCCGGACGTCTCGAAGCTCTGCTACGACGAGAACGTCTACCGCGCGCCGAAGGGCTCCTCCGGCTACCGCGAGCAGATGCAGGTCGGGCTCGAGCAGATCGGCGGGGTCGACCTCTGCGGCGTGAGCGAGGTCCTCTGGCTCGCCGCCGAAAGCCTCGCCTCCCTCTCGGACGATTTCGTCCTCGACGTCTCGCATCTCGGGCTGGCCTCCGCCGCGCTCTCGCCTCTCCCCGCGGGCGACGGGATCCGCGCGGCCCTGCTCAAATGCGTCGCCGACAAGAACCTCCACGGCATCGCCGAGCTCGCGCGGGACAATCCGCTCCCCCCGGGCATGGAGGAGCACCTCACGGCCCTCGTCGAAGCCTCCGGAAAGCCCGCCGAAGCTCTGACGAAGATCCGCGCGCTCGCCTCCGACCTCGGCGTACCCGGCGCGGCGGAAGAGCTTGCAACCGTCCTCTCGGTCTTCTCCGGCACACCCTTTGCGGACGCGATCCGGATCGACACCTCCGTGACGGGCGACATGAACTACTACAACGACATCGTTTTCCGCGGCTTTCTGCGCGAGGTCTCCGCTCCGGTCCTCTCCGGCGGTCAGTACGACATGCTGATGCGCCGCATGAACCGGGGGGACCGCGCGGTCGGCTTCGCCGTCTACCTCGACCGGCTCGAACGCCTCGATGAGACGCGCCCCGGCGCCGACGCGGACGTGCTCCTGCTGTATCCGGAGGGGACCGCGCCCGCCGACGTCCACCGCGCCGTCTCCGCCCTCATCGCCGAGGGAAAGACGGTTTACGCCGCGGCACACGGAGCGGGGCGGCTGAGCTTCCGGTCCACCGCGGACCTGATCGACGGGGAGGTGATTTACCGTGTCTGACATGCTGTCCGTCGCCCTGCCGAAGGGACGGCTCGGCGAACACGTCTACGATCTCTTCGAGGCGGCGGGATTCCCCTGCCCCTCCATCAAAAACCCGGGCCGCCGCCTGATCTTCGAGAATGAAGAGGCGGGCGTGCGCTACTTCTGGGTCAAGCCCTCCGACGTCACGGTCTACGTGGAGCGCGGAGCGGCGGATATCGGCGTCGCGGGGCGGGACATCCTCCTCGAATACGAGCCGGACGTCTACGAGCTCTGCGACCTCGGCATCGGAAAGTGCCGCATGGCGGTCGCCGCGCCCCGCGATTTCCGGGACGATCCCCGCCGCACGCTCCGGGTCGCCACGAAATTCCGCCACGTTGCCGAGACCTTCTACGCCGCGCGGGGCCGGGAGATCGACATCATCCATCTGAACGGCTCCATCGAGATCGCGCCGATCGTCGGCCTCTCGGACGTCATCGTCGACATCGTGGAGACCGGGACCACGCTGAAGGAGAACAACCTCGAGGTCATCGAGACCGTCTTCCCCATCAGCGCGCGCCTCATCGCGAACAAATCCAGTCATAAATTCAAGAATGAAGCGATTTCCCGCCTTGCCCGGGAGATCGCGGGAGGCAGGACATGATCCGCATCGCAAAATTCGGCGAAGTCGCCCCGGAGGAGATCTTCGCGCGCGCCGTGCCGGAGACCGACGTCTCCTCCACCGTCGCCGCCATCATCGAAGAAGTCCGCCAGAACGGCGACCGCGCGCTTATCGCGCTGACCGAGAAATTCGACAAGGTGAAGCTCACCGACCTCGCCGTGACGCAGGAGGAGATCGAAGAAGCCCGCGCGTCGGTGGAGCCGGAATTCCTCCGCGTTCTCGAGCGCGCCGCCGCGAACATCCGCCGCTTCCACGAGCGCCAGGTCAGAAACAGCTTTGTCCTCACCGGCCCCGAGGGCGTCGTCATGGGACAGCGCGTGATCCCGGTCGACCGGGCGGGACTCTATGTTCCGGGCGGCACCGCGGCGTATCCCTCGACCGTGCTGATGGATTCGATCCCGGCGAAGATCGCGGGCGTCTCCGAGGTCGTGATGGTCACCCCGCCGGGCCGGGACGGACGCGTCAATCCCGCCATCCTCGCCGCGGCCTCCGTCGCAGGGGTCGACAAGATCTTCAAGATCGGCGGCGCGCAGGCCATCGCGGCCCTCGCCTACGGCACCGAGAGCGTCCCGAAGGTCGACAAGATCGTCGGACCCGGCAACGCCTTCGTCGCGGAAGCCAAGAAGCAGGTCTTCGGCGCGGTCTCGATCGACATGATCGCAGGTCCCTCGGAGATCCTCGTCGTCGCGGACGGCAGATCCGATCCCCGCGTCCTCGCCGCCGACCTTCTCTCCCAGGCCGAGCACGACAGGATGGCCTCCGCCGTCCTCGTCACGGATTCGATGGCCCTCGCCGAGGCGGTCCGGGACGAGCTCGAGGTCCAGATCCCCCTGCTCGACAGAGCCGAGATCGCGCGGGCGTCCATCGATAAAAACGGAAAGATCATCGTCGCGGAGGACCTCATGGCCGCCGTCGACATCGCGAACGAGATCGCGCCGGAGCACCTCGAGCTCATGGTCGACAATCCGTTCGACATCCTCGACCGCGTCCGGCACGCCGGATCCGTCTTCATGGGCCGCAACTGCCCCGAAGCGCTCGGCGACTATCTCGCGGGACCGAACCACACCCTCCCGACGGGCGGCACGGCGAAATTCTCCTCCCCGCTCTCCGTCGACGACTTCGTGAAGAAGATGCAGTTCACCTACTTCACCGAGGACGCGCTCGCGGACACCGCCGAAGATGTCGCGCTCTTCGCCCGCAAGGAAGGCCTGACCGGACACGCGAAAAGCGCGCTCATCCGGGGCGAGGTGAAGAAGAAATGAGCCGCTTCTTCTCAGAGAAATACGCCGCGCTCACCCCCTATGTGCCGGGAGAGCAGCCGCGGGACATGCAGTATCTGAAGCTGAACACGAACGAATCCCCCTATTCGCCCCTGCCCGAGGTCGTCGAAGCGGCGCGGGAGGAGGCGGCGCGGGCCCATCTCTACTCCGATCCCACCGCCCTCGCCCTCCGGCAGGCGCTCGCCGAACGGTACGGCGTCACCCCGGACATGGTCATCGCGGTCAACGGCTCGGACGAAGCCCTCAACTTCGCGTTCATGGCCTTCTGCGACCGGGAACACCCGGCGATCTTCGCCGACATCACCTACGGCTTCTACCCGGTCTTCGCCAATGTCAACAATATTCCCTATGAGGAGATCCCTCTCCGGGACGACTTCACCCTCGATCCCGAGGACTACGTCCGCCGCCCGGGGAAGACGGTCTTCATCGCCAACCCGAACGCGCCGACCGGCCTCCTCCTCCCCCTCGCGGACGTCGAGCGCATCGCGGCCTCCGATCCCTCCCGCGTCGTGGTGATCGACGAGGCGTACATCGATTTCGGCGGGGAGAGCGCGATCCGGCTCATCCCGGAATACCCGAATCTCCTCGTCACGCGGACCTTCTCGAAGTCGAGGTCCCTCGCGGGCGCGCGGCTCGGCTTTGCCGTCGGACAGCCCGCCCTGATCGCCGATCTCGAAACGCTCCGCAACTCGACGAACCCCTACAATGTCAACCGCATGACCCTCGCGATGGGGGCGGCCTCCCTCGCGCACGACGACGTCAACATGCAGAACTGCATGACCGTCGCCGGGGTGCGCGACCAGGCTGCCGAAGAACTGCGCGCGCTGGGCTTCGCCGTCACCGATTCGAAGACCAACTTCCTCTTCGCACGGCATCCCGCCGTCGACGGGGAGACGCTCTACAAAAAGCTCCGGGAGCGCGGCATCCTCGTCCGGCACTTCTCCCTCCCCCGCATCGCAGCATACAACCGCATCACCGTCGGCACGGCGGAGCAGATGAAAACCTTCACCGCCGCCGTCCGGGAAATTCTGGAGGATCCATCATGAGACAGGCATCCCTCGCGCGGAAAACCGCGGAAACCGATATTTCCCTCACCCTGAATCTCGACGGGCGGGGACAGTCCGAGATCGACACGGGCGTCGGCTTTCTCGACCACATGCTCACGCTCTTCGCGAAGCACGGGCACTTCGATCTGACCGTCACCTGCCGCGGCGACACGAACGTCGACGACCACCACTCAGTCGAGGACATCGGCATCGTCCTCGGGGAGGCGTTCGCGTCGGCGCTCGGCGACAAGCGGGGCATCCGCCGCTATGGCGACACGGTGATCCCGATGGACGAGGCGCTGATCCTCACGGCGGTCGATCTTTCGGGCCGCGCCTGCCTCGGCTGCGCGCTCGAGATCCCGACGGAGAAGATCGGGACCTTCGACACCGAGCTCGTCGAGGAGTTCTTCGAGGCCTTCACGCGCGCGGCGGCCTGCTCCCTGCATCTGCGTCAGCTTGCCGGGAAGAATGCCCACCACATCGTCGAGGGCGCGTTCAAGTCCTTCGCCCGCACGATGCGGGAGGCGGTGTCCCTCGATCCGGACGCCGCGGGAGAGATCCCCTCGACCAAGGGGGTGCTCTGATGATCGGCATCGTCGATTACGGCGTCGGCAATCTCTTCTCCCTGCGCTCCTCCTTCGCCATGATCGGCGCGGAGGCGGAGGTCGTGCGCGCTCCGGAGGACATCCGGCGGGCGGACAAGATCATCCTGCCGGGCGTCGGAGCGTTTGAGGACGCGGCAGCAAAGCTCCGGGCGACGGGCCTCGATTCGGTCCTCGTCGAAGAGGCGCGGGCCGGGAAGCCGCTCATGGGCATCTGCCTCGGGATGCAGCTTCTGTTTGAGAAGAGCCTCGAATACGGCGAACACCGGGGCCTCGGTCTGCTCGAAGGCACGGTCGCGCCGATCCGGGACGTGATCCCGGCAGAGTACAAGATCCCGCACATCGGCTGGAACGCCCTGAAATTCACAAAACCCGCCTGCCCGCTCTGGAAATACATCCGCGAGGGCGACTATGTCTATTTCGTCCATTCCTACCACGCGACGGGGTGCGACGCCTCCTCCGCGGCGGTCACGGAATACGGCGGGACCCTCACCGCGGCGGCATGGCGGGACAATGTCTATGGCTGCCAGTTCCATCCGGAGAAGAGCGGCGAGGTCGGGATGAAGATCCTCCGGGCGTTCTGCGAAGAAGGAGGCGCGAGATGATCCTCTTTCCGGCGATCGATTTGTACGAAGGACGCGCCGTGCGCCTCTACAAGGGCCGCTACGACGAGATGACGGTCTACGGCGAGCATCCCGTGGACATCGCGCGCGATTTCGTCGCCTCCGGCTGTCCGCACATCCATGTGGTCGACCTCGAGGGCGCGAAGACGGGCGGGACGCCGAACCTCTCCGCGGTCCTCTCCATCAAGGAGAAATCCGGCGCGTTCTGCGAGATCGGCGGCGGCGTCCGTTCGATGGATGTGATCGAGCGCTATCTCTCCTCCGGCCTCGACCGGGTGATCCTCGGGACGGCGGCGGTGCGGGACGAGGCGACCCTCTGCCGGGCGGTCGGAAAATACGGCGATCGGATCGCGGTGGGCGCGGATATCCGGGACGGGATGGTCGCGGTGTCCGGCTGGACGGAGACCTCGGGCGTCTCCCTCGAGGCCTTCTTCGCCCGCATGGAGGAGATCGGCGTGGAGACCGTGATCTGCACGGACATCTCGAAGGACGGCGCGATGGCGGGGACGAACCTCGCCCTGTACGAAGCCCTCGCCGAGCGGTACCGGCTGAACATCACGGCCTCGGGCGGCGTCTCGGACATGGACGACGTCCGGCGGCTCGCGTCGATGAACCTCTACGGCGCGATCATCGGCAAGGCGTACTACACGGGCGCGATCGATCTCTCCGAGGCGGCGCGTCTGGCGGGCGACCAGACTTCCGATTTGCATAAAGGAGCGGCGACATGATCACCAAACGCATCATTCCCTGCCTCGACGTGAAGAACGGACGGGTGGTCAAGGGCGTGAACTTCGAGGGGCTCGGCGACGTGGCCTCCCCGGTGGAGCTCGCGAAATATTACAGCGCGCACGGCGCGGACGAGCTCGTCTTTTACGACATCACGGCCTCGGCGGAGGGACGCGCGCTCTTCACGGACATCCTCACGGAGACGGCGCGGCAGGTCTTCATCCCCCTGACGGTCGGCGGCGGCATCAACACGACGGACGACTTCGACCGGGTCTTGAAATGCGGCGCGGACAAGGTCTCGGTCAACTCCGGCGCGATCAAAAATCCCGCGCTCGTGAAGGAGGCCGCGCGCCTCTACGGAGACCAGTGCGTGGTCCTCTCGGTCGACGTGAAGCGGGTCGACGGCGTGTTCCGGGTCTTCGCCAAGGGCGGGCGCGAGAACACGGGCATGGAGGCGATCGAATGGATCCGCCGGTGCGTCGCGGACGGCGCGGGCGAGATCGTCGTCAACTCGATCGACACGGACGGCGTGAAGGAGGGCTTCGACCTCGAAATGCTCGACGCCGTGTGCCGCGCGGTCTCGGTCCCGGTCATCGCATCGGGAGGCGCCGGGCGGATCGAGGACTTTCTGACCCTTTTCAAGACCCTGCCCGGTGTGGACGCGGGGCTCGCCGCCTCGATCTTTCACTTTGGCGAGGTGGACATCCGCGATCTGAAGCGGGCGATGGCGGACGCCGGAATCCCGGCAAGAATCTGATTCGGAGGATACGATGATGTTCGATATCGATACCTTGAAATTTGACGACCGGGGGCTGATCCCCGCCGTCGTGCAGGACGCGCGGACCGGACGGGTGCTCACGCTCGCCTACATGAACCGGGAGAGCCTCGGGATCTCGATGGAAAAGGGGCTGACGTGCTTCTGGAGCCGTTCGCGGAACGAGCTCTGGCTCAAAGGCGAGACGAGCGGGAATTACCAGCACATCGTCTCGATCACGGCGGACTGCGACCGGGACGCGCTCGTCGTCAAGGTCATCCCGGACGGACCCGCCTGCCACCTCGGGACGGAGTCCTGCTTCGAGAATCCCGTCTGGGAGAGCGAGTCGCTGCACGACTTCGACCTCGGGATGCTCATGAAGCTGATCGAGGGGCGCAAGACGAACCCGCAGGAGGGCTCCTACACGACCTACCTCTTCGACAAGGGGCTCGACAAGATCCTCAAAAAGGTCGGCGAGGAGTGCACGGAGGTCATCATCGCGGGCAAGGCCGAGGACAAGGCCGAGACGATCTACGAGATCTCCGACCTCGTCTATCACGTGATGGTCCTCATGATCGAAGTGGGCATCTCGCTCGAGGACATCCGCGCGGAGCTCGCCTCCCGCCATGTGATCGACAAGAAGGTCAAGCAGGAGAAGATGGTCTGACGCACAGAGGGTACGGGATGCTCCCGCGCCCTTTTTTGTTTGTCCCGGACTCCGGAAATAAATCGAAATTCTATTGCTAATATATTATATCACATCTTAATCCGTTTGTCAAGCCCCCTGCCGCACGCCGGGTACGGACCGTTCCCCCGTTCCCTCCCCCAGATCCGAAAATCCCTCTCCGTGCGCGCGCGGGCGTGACCGATTGTTCCCTCGCCCTCGCCTTTATCTCGTATTCGTCTTTGTCTTTGTATTTGTCTTTACTTTGCATGCATCCGCATGCATTTGCATCCATTTGCATGCATTTGCATGCGAACGCATCCGAACGCATGCGATCGCATCCGGACGCATGCGGACGCATTTTCCGAAAATCTGCGCCGGAGATTTCCGACCCGCCATTATTTATTTCATCTTCCTTATTGCTTTTTCCGAAAACCCCTTGACATACGGGGGGATTTGGAGTATAATAGGCGTATAATTATTCAGCCTCGCGCATGAATATTACAAAAATCAACTCATCATACACCATCGAAAGGAATCTGTCATGAAAAAGTTCATCGCGCTTCTTCTCTCCTGTCTCATGCTGACCCTCGCCTTCGCGTCCTGCTCCTCGAGCGGCACCACCCTCGCGGACATCCAGAAGGCCGGCACCCTGACCATCGCCACCTCCCCCGACTTCCCGCCGTTTGAATCCCTCGGCGAGGGCAACCAGGTCGAGGGCATCGAAATCGAGATCCTCAACAAGATCTGCGAGAAGTTCGGCGTCACCCTGACGGTCGAGCAGATGGACTTCGACTCCGTCATCCCCGGCATCAACGCGGGCAAGTATGACCTCGGCGTCTCCGGCATCTCCGTCACCGAAGCCCGGAAAAAGAACGTCCTCTTCACCGATCCCTACTGCCTCGCCGCGCAGGCCATCGTCGTCACCGCGGGCAGCCCGATCACGTCCAAGGCGGACCTGACCGGCAAGACCGTCTCCGTGCAGACCGGCACCACCGCCGAGGACTACTGCATGGGCGAAGGCTATGACGTCAAGGGCTTTGCCGCCAACAACGACGCGGAGAGCGCGCTCGTCACCGGCAAGGTCGACGCGTGGGTCATCGACGACCTGACCGCCGCCGAAATGGTCAAGGCCTACAACGCCGAGAACGGCGAAGGCGCCCTCGTGATCCTCGACGAAGCGATGACCACCGAGCCCTACGCGTTCGCGCTCCAGCTCGGCTCCGAGGCGCTCGCGGCAGAGATCAACACGATCATCAACGGTCTCGTCTCCGACGGCACGATCGCCGCGATCTTCGAGAAGTACGAAGCGCCCTACACCGCGCCGCACAACTGATCGGCAGGCGCAGCGCTGAACCGACCGGCATCACATGAATCTCTCCACTCTGTTTCTTGCATCCGGCGGACCCTTCTCCGCGTGGTTCACCAAGCTGCATGAGACCTTCATCGTAAACGACCGCTACAAGCTCCTCATCGAGGGCTTCCGCAACACGATCCTCATCACGCTCGGGGCGCTCGCCATCGGCGTCGTGATCGGAACCATCGTCGCGGTCATCAAGTATCTCGCGGAGGACGCTCCCTCCCTGCGCTGGGCGGCGGCGATCTGCAATCTCTACATCACGGTCATCCGCGGCGTCCCGATGGTGGTGCAGCTGCTGATCTTCTACTACATCATCTTCTCGCACGCCAAGAACGGCATCCCCGTGGCCATCGTCGCGTTCGGCGTCAACTCCGGCGCGTACATGGCGGAGCTGATCCGTTCCGGCATCAACGCGGTCGACGCGGGGCAGATGGAGGCCGGACGCTCCCTCGGCATGAGCCGCCTGCAGACCATGCGGGTCGTCGTTCTGCCGCAGGCCATCCGCTACATCCTCCCGGCGATCTTCAACGAGCTGATCGCCCTCCTCAAGGAGACCTCGATCGCCGGCTACGTCGCGGAGGTCGACCTCACCCGCGCGGGCAACCTGATCCGGAACAACACCTACGACGCGATCAATACCCTTCTGCTCGTCGCGCTCATTTATCTTCTGATCGTGATCCTCCTGGAACAGATCCTGAAGCACATGGAAAGGAGGCTCGGCAAGGGTGATAAACGTTAAAAACCTGCAGAAGAATTTCGGCGGCGTCGAAGTCCTGAAAGGCATCACCACCGAGATCGACAAGGGCGACGTGATCTGCGTCATCGGTCCCTCCGGCTCGGGCAAATCGACCTTCCTGCGCTGCCTCAACATGCTCGAGCGGCCCTCGGGCGGGCAGATCATCTTCGAGGGCGACGACCTCACCGACAAAAAGATCGACCTCGACCTGCACCGTCAGAAGATGGGCATGGTCTTCCAGCAGTTCAACCTCTTCCCGCACATGACGGTCATGAAGAACCTGACCGTCGCGCCGATGATGCTGAAAAAGGTGCCGGAGGACAAGGCAAAGGCCAAGGCGCTCGAGCTGCTCGGCAAGGTCGGGCTCGCGGACCGCGCGGACGCCTACCCGAATCAGCTCTCCGGCGGACAGAAGCAGCGTGTCGCCATCGTGCGCGCGCTCTGCATGGAGCCGGACGTAATGCTCTTCGACGAGCCGACCTCCGCCCTCGACCCCGAAATGGTCGGCGAGGTGCTCGACGTCATGAAGAAGCTCGCGGCGGACGGCATGACGATGGTCGTCGTCACGCATGAAATGGGCTTCGCGCGCGAGGTCTCGAACCGCATCCTGTTCCTCGACGACGGCGTCATCCTCGAAGAGGGCACCCCGGAGGAGATCTTCGGGCATCCGAAAAACGAACGGCTGAAGTCGTTCCTCGCAAAGGTTCTTTAATATCAAACGGGGGAGAAACCGCTCCGACGGCCTTTCTTCCCCGTGGTCCGTTTTATCCGCAAAATCCATGACCCAGGGAACAAGAAAGGGACAGACAGCATGAATCTGAAAGGCAGACATTTTCTGAAGCTCCTCGACTTCACGCCCGAGGAGATCGGGTACCTCCTCGACCTCGCGGCGGACCTGAAGGCGAAAAAGAAGGCGGGGATCCCGCACCGGCTCTGCGAGGGCAAGAACGTCGCGCTGATCTTCGAGAAGACGAGCACGCGGACGCGCTGCGCCTTTGAGGTGGCGGCGGCGGACCTCGGGATGCACCCGGTGTACCTCGATCCGAACGGCTCGCAGATCGGGCGCAAGGAGAGCATCGCGGACACGGCGCACGTGCTCGGGCGGATGTTCGACGGGATCGAATACCGCGGCTTCGGGCAGGACCTCGTGGAGGAGCTGGCGAAATACGCGGGCGTCCCGGTCTTCAACGGCCTGACGAACGAATTCCATCCGACGCAGATTTTAGCCGATTTCCTGACGATCCGGGAGCACTTCGGGACCCTCGCCGGGCGAAAGCTCGTCTACATGGGCGACGCGCGGTACAACATGGGCAACTCCCTCATGGTCGGCGCGGCGAAGATGGGCATGAACTTCGTGGCCTGTGCGCCGGAGAAGTACTTCCCCGGAAAATGTCTGCGCGACACCTGCAAAAAGATCGCCGCCGAGACGGGCGCGTCGCTCACCTTCGAGACGGATCCCATGAAGGCCGCGGAGGGCGCCGACGTGATCTACACGGACGTCTGGGTCTCGATGGGCGAGCCGTCGGAGATCTGGGAAGAGCGGATCCGCGACCTCCTGCCCTACCAGGTCAACGAGAAGATCATGGCGAAGGCGGGCGCGGGCTGCCGCTTCATGCACTGCCTCCCGGCGTTTCACGACCTCGGCACGGAGATCGGGCGGGAGATCCACAACCGCTTCGGACTGTCCGCCCTCGAGGTGACGGACGAGGTGTTCCAGAGCCCCGCGTCGATCGTCTTTGACGAGGCGGAGAACCGGATGCACACGATCAAGGCCGTCATGGCGGCGACGATGGCGTAAATCAAGCAAGACGCAGAAAAAGGAGCCTCCTTTTCGGGAAGCTCCTTTTGGTTTGCTCTGTCACAGCGTTTCAGCCGCATTAACGGAAGCCGTATTACGGAAGTCGTACTTACGGGGTTTTGCTGAGCTCTTCCACGGACGCTACTTCGTAGGTGAAGACGATCTTCGCGCCGTCGGTCGCCGGGTTGGTGCCCGCTCTGCCGGAGTCCGGAGCCACGTCGTTGACGGTGTAGCTCCACATGCCGATGCTGGTCTGCGCCGCGTCGGTGTAGCCGACCTTGTACACGGTGCCTTCGGTGGTGGTGATGGAATCGAAGCCGAGCGCGACGCCGTCACTGTTTTCGTCGAGTTCATACTTGATCTCCATCTCGTCGAGCGCCTGGCGGGCAACGTCGAGAACGGTGATGGTCTCGCCTTCCGGATACTCAATGGTGGTGGAGTAGTTCAGGACGATCGGATCGTCCGGAGCGGTGACCGTCACGGTAGCGGTAATGGTCTGCTTCGGGGTGCTCTTGCAGGAAGCGAACGCGAAGGTCAGCATCACGAGCGCCATGGCAAGGGCGAGAAACTTGATGTTTTTCATTTCATAACCTCCAGTTTTGGTCAAGTTGCTACGATGCCATTATACCCCAATACCACGGAAATGTCAAGGACCAAATCCCACTAATTTATAGTAAATTCACAAAATCAGCACAAACGTTACATAAATAAAGTATCCCCCGGCGCAGAGCAGCAGGAGCGTCGACGCGGTAAAAACAAAGGGCGGCGGGGGAGATTTCGGCAGCAGCAGCCGGGCGGCGAGGGTGCAGAGGACCGACAGGCAGGCAAAGATCCCCCCGAAGACGGTCAGCCGGGTGCAGAGCGCGGCGGCATACCACCCGAGATGGAAGAGATACGTCCCCGCCGTGCATCCGGCAGACGGGAGGACCGAGCGCATCGGACACGCCGCCCTTCCCCAGAGGAGGATCATCCCCGCCGTCCCTCCGCAGAGGCCGCACAGAACGAGCGAGAGGGCGAAGAGGGACGCGACCGAGGGCGCACACTGCCCGGCAGTTTTATAGAAATACCATCCGCTCCCGCCGCTCACCCAGAGGAGCACGCCGCCCATCGCCGCGAGAAAGGCCGCCGCCCCGAGCACGCCCGCGTTCGCGCCGAGAAAATCGAGTTCGCGTTTCCATTTGCGCATGAAAAATCACCTCACACGGTTATTGTATGAGGTGATTTTCGGTTTTATTCGTAAGTTCGGTTTGCGGGGCTTTACGGTTCTGCGGGTTCCGCGGGGACATCCGGCTCGGCGGGCTCTTCGGCGCTGTCCGGCTCGGCGGGTTCGTCCGTCTTCACCGGTTCCTCGTCCTCAAACCATTCGTCCTCATCCGGGGATTCATCTTCCCCGTCCGGATTCTCCTCGCCCTCTTCCGTTTCTTCGGGTTCCTCCGTCTCCGGCGCTTCGGTTTCCTCCTCGGGCGGCGACCAGAAGTTGTAGACGCCGTGCTCGACGCAGTAGGAGTTGTACGGGCGGGTGCCCCAGTTCACCGAGGTCCCGACGTACTGCCCCGTCTGCAGGAGGTTTGCGTAGAACGGAAGGAGCTTGTTCGCGGACGCGGGCGTCCATTCCGGCAGCTCCCGGAACGTGTACTGCGCGTCGACGATATAGACCTCCTTCGGGAAATTGCGGTTTTCCTCGCGGATGAGCGCGACGCTGTAGCAGTTCGACTTGCTGCACGCCGATTCGGGATAGCAGATGCCGCCCGTCGACGCGTCCCGCTGGACCTTCACGTGCGTCGTGCATTTCTGCTTCGGCACGGTCTCGCGGGTGAAGTAGCCGACCTCGGCGCGGGATCCGTTCCACGAGCGCGGGTCGAGGGAGCAGAGGCTGTCGTCGAAGAGCATCCCGGAGTCGCGGCAGTAGGTCGCCGTGATGACGCCGGGGGAGACCTCAAACTTCCGGAGCGCTTCCCCGCCGTTCGCCGCCGCGTCGATATAGGGCTGATGCAGGCGGGTCATGACGGTGTCCCACACGAGAAGCGAGGGATTTTCGGTGAACGCGGACAGGGACTGGTTCATGTCGTAGCCCGTCCAGACGCCGCCGACGTAATACGGCGTGTAGCCGACGAAATAGCGGTCGAAGTCCTGCGAGGTCGTACCGGTCTTGCCCGCAACGTCCACGGTATTGCGCAGGGTGCACGCCATACCGGTACCCGCGTTCATGACCTCCTGCATCATGATCGTCATGATGGAGGCCGATTCCGCGCTGATGATGATCTCCGGATCATCGGTGTAGTCGAAGATGCGGTTGCCCTCGGAGTCCTCGACGAACAGATAGAGGTTCGGCTCGTTGTAGACGCCGTCGTTCTGGAACATGCAATAGCCCGAGACCATCTCGAGAAGCGTGACGCCGTAGTTCGGCTGACCGAGCGCCAGCGCCGCCTCGCCGCGGTCCGTGATGACGCGCCCGTCGTTGAGGACGGCGGAGTCGATCAGGCTGTCGAAGTGGAGCTTCTCCTTCATGAAATAGAAGGAATTGTCGACGCCGTAGAGCCGCAGGACCTTCATCGCCACGGTGTTGACCGAGCGGCGGATCGCGTCGTGGATCGGCGTGAGTCCGTAGTAGATGTCCGGCAGGTTCCTCGGGTACGGGGTGTAGCCGTAGACGGCGGGAGAGGTGGCGGTCGCGGGCGAGACCTCGTAGGTGTTGAACCAGACGGGGCTGTCGTCGATCGCGGTGCCGTAGGTGATAATCCCCGCGTCAAGCGCCGGACCGTAGACGGAGAGCGGCTTGATCGAGGATCCCGGCGGACGGGTCGCGACGGTGGCACGGTCGAGACCGCGGTTGATGATCTTCTTCCCGCGTCCGCCGACCACGCCGAGGACGTCGCCCGTGTAGGGATCGCAGATCACCATCGCAGACTGCGGCTGGAGACCGGAGCCGGTGGACGGGAAGTATTCGTTGTCGTTGTAGTAAACGTCCTCCAGGGTCGCCTGCACGAAGGGATCCATGGGGATGTAGATCTTGTAGCCGTTGTTGTAGATCATCTGGGAGGCCGCGCGGATGGTGACGTTGTACTTCTCCGCGAGGTCCTGCTGCAGCTGGGTAATGAGGGATTCGATGTACCACGAGAAGATCGTGATGCCTTCCTCGACGACCTCTTCGTCGTAGTCCGCGCTGTGGTCGATCACGCGCAGCTCGGTGTTCTGCGCCTCGATGCATTCGGCCTCGGTGATGTAGCCGTTCTTCATCATTTCCTTGAGGATGTACCAGCGGCGGGACTCGTTGCCCTCCTTCATCACGACGGTGCCGTCGGATTTCGTGACCTCAAAGTCCTTGTCGTGGTAGAGCGGCTCGTACTGCGAGGGGTTCTTGACGATGGCGGCGAGGGCCGCGCATTCGACAAGGTCGAGCTCGGAGACGTGCTTGCCGAAGTAGAAGTTCGACGCGGCCTCGACGCCCGTGCAGTTGTTGCCGAGATAGATGATGTTGCAGTACGCCTCGAAGATCTCCTCCTTGCTCTTGACCTTTTCGAGGTTCAGGGCGCGGAAGATCTCGGAGACCTTGCGCTGGATGGTGACCTCGTCCTCGCCCGTGACGTTCTTGATGAGCTGCTGGGTGATGGTGGAGCCGCCGCCCGGCTGCCCGGTGAGCATGTAGTAGATCGCGCCCGCCGTCCGGTACCAGTCGACGCCGTTGTGGGACTCAAACCGCTTGTCCTCGATGGAGATGAACGCGCGGTAGAGGTTGAGCGGGATCTGGTTGAAGGAGACGGCGATCGCGGAATCCTTTCCGGTGAGGCGCATGTCCTCGATCTCGACGGGCGTCCCGATGCGGTCGATGCGGTCCTGCTCCGTCGCGTAGTTCATGTAGTAGAACCGCGTCGCGGAGTCCCGGTTGACCGTGACGATGGACGCCGGATCGATTTCGAGGTCGAGGTTGTTATTGATATAGATCGCGAAAACGGATCCGACGATGATTCCGGTGATCAGACCGATCAGGAGAATCGTGAGCAGGATGTTCAGGAAATACGAGAAGATGCGGAAAATGACCTTCCCGACGATCCCCAGTACGTGCAGTATTTCCCTGCCCCAGTTGACCCGACGGTCGGTGGAGTCGTTCATTTGGATTTGCCTTTCTTGGACGCTGATAGGGGTATTATACGCCCCAAATTTGAATCACGCATGAACGGGAGCTGATTTTTTCTCCGAAACCCGGAAAAAGATGGAAAATTCCGGGTCCTCAGGCCTCCCGCATCCAGCGGATGGGGCCGACGAGCCCCGACGCCGGGATCGCCATGTACGCGGAGAAGTTGTCCCGCACGGCGTTCGCGAGCGTGTTCGACACCTCGATGACGAGCGTGTTCTCCCCGTCCCGGAGCGCGGCGGTGAGATCGTAGCGGTACGGCGGGCACACCCGGACGCCGAGATCGACGCCGTTGCACCAGAGCCGCGCGGACTGCCCGACCGCTCCGAGATCGATGGCAAGGGAGCCCGCGTCGTGCGTGAATTTCGCGGTATAGCGGATCCGCCCGGAGAACGTCGGCTCGAGCTTAGCCGAGCAGGCGCGGAGATCCTTCGCGGAGACGCCGTCGGCGAAGGGCTCGAAGGCGGCGAGATCGGTATAGTCCGCGCGCTCCGCCGTGAAGGTGAGGTCGGCCTCGCCCGCCGGGATCCACGTCTTCTTCGCCGGGAGCGCGGGGATGCTGCCGTCCCGCTCGAAGACCGCGATCACGGACTGATACGGTGCGAGGTGCAGATCGAGCGCGCCGTCCGCGAGCGGCACCCGGGCGCACTCGTCGTTCAAGAGATCGAGCAGCGCGCCCGCCTCCACGCCCTCGAGGCCCGAGAGCTTAACCTTCGCGTCGACCGGATCCGCCGTCGATTCGTTGACGAACATATAGACCTCGGAATCCCCGGCGGTGTAGTGCGTGATCCGCAGCTTCGGGAAGCCGTCGATCTGCACGTCCCGCGCGAGGAAGGCGAGGGAGGCGAGCAGCTCCCCGGGCGTGGTGCCGGGCTGCATCCGGATCACCGGGACGCCGGATTTCTCGATTCTCTCAAGCGCGTCCGTGAGGGCCCGGGGCAGAATCTCCGCCGCCGGGACGATCAGGGCCTGATAGGTCTGCGGACCGACGGCGAGGCGTCCGTCCTTCGCTTCGGCGTGATAGACGCGGCTGCCGCTCGTATCGGTGAAGCAGTCGGCGGGGAGGATGTCGAAATCGATGTGCGCGTCATAGAGGGTCTTCGCAGGGACCTGCGTGAGCATCGCGCCGCCGTCCCGGTTCATCCATTCGGCGTCCGCGTGATAGAGGATCGCGCAGTCCGCCCGGTGCACGCCGCCCGTCAGCAGATGGGAGGCCCGGTTGCCGTAGGTCATGAGCTTCGAGAACGCCTCGAACTGGGGATCCTTCCCCTCCGCGCCGAAGTGGGGCGGGCAGTCGGGATCGGGGAACGCCGGGGAGAACGCGTGCGGCACGAAGTGATTCACGCCGCGCACGAGGAGGTAGTCGAGCAGCCATTTCATCGTCGGGCCGCCCTCCGCCCATCCGTACGCGCCGAAGACCTCGCACATCGCCCGCCCCTCGGTCTGCGTGCCGATGTGCGCGAACGAGGACGCCAGCTTCGCGAGGACATAGTCGAAGAACGCGGGATCGGCGTTGTTTCCGAACCCGGTGCAGGTGTGGATGTAGTCGCTCATGCCGGGCATGATCTGGTGGAGCACGATGTCGATGCCGCTCATGTGCTGACCGTCGAGCGAGCGGAAGTAGTGCCCCGCGCTGCATCCCGTCCGGGCGTGGGCGTTCATGTCCTCGATGATGTGTCCGATGTACTGCACGCCGTGGGCCTCGCACCAGTCGCCGAGCTGCCGCGTGAAGCAGTCGCGGTAGAGCTTCGTCACGGCGTCCATGTAGGCGTGCCGGACCTCCCCTGTCGCCTCGCCCATGCCGAACCAGAGCGCGGGGAGATACGGCATCGGATCATAGCCGAGGGCTTCCTTCATCATTCCCGGGATCCGTTCGTTCCACGGAAGCGCGAGCCCCGGCATCCCGACGCGGTGGTCGTACATGCCCCGGTCGATCGCATGGGGGCCGTACCAGTTATTCCCGAGGGAGGGCTCGTCCGAGAAGAACCCCGCGATGGTGTTTCCGAAATACCTCGCGTAGTGCGCATAATGGCTCTCGTACACCGCGTCGACGAGGACCTTCACGGATTCCTCGTTCAGCATGTCGACGTAGTCCGGATGGCTCGTACCCCGGCGGGTCTTGTAGAGGAAGAACACGCGCCAGCATCCCGCGGGGACCGAGATGCGCACGAAATCCCCCGTCACGCCGTCCGTCAGCCGGATGCATTCGGGCAGGCAGTCCTCGAGGATCTCGCTCTCCGCGCTCGGGACGCGGCGGCAGGCATAGACATCGAGGAGCACGTGCTCCGCGTTCGTCCTCTCGATCGTGAGGAGCAGGGCGTCGTCGAGCGGTCCCATGACGTCGACGTGACGCTCGACAAGCTGCCAGCTGCGCAGCTCGGGGTGATCCTTCATCCGCCCCGCCGCGTGTCCCGTCGGGAAGTGGTCGTCGTCGAGGATCCAGACCTTCATGCCCCGCCGCTCGGCCTCTGCGAGGATGATGTCCATGTCGCGCCACCAGCCCGGGCCGACAAAGTCCTTGTGCGGACGCGATTCGACGCAGAACGCCCGCGCGCCGCTCTTGTAGATCCGCTCGACCTCCTCGGGGATGGTCGCCGTGTGGTCGCCGTGCTGCCAGTAGAACGGGAGCATGTAGTTGTCCTCGCGCCCTTCGAGCACGTCCGTGAGTCTCTTGTATGCCATAGTGTCCTCCTGTGGATGTCGGGTTGTGTTTTTCTTCATTATAGCATCCCGCGCGGGAAAAGTCCATCCCGCAGGGCGGAAAAACCGTCGGAATCCGCGCTGTTTTTTCGCCCCGGGGCTTGTGCCGGGCTCCGCGCTCTGGTATAATGGAGAAAAAGCGCGGATTCCGCGCCGGGTCATCGAAAGGAATTTCATCATGGATATTGTGCTTCAGGACAACGGATCGATCACGGTCTTCGGGAAGGCGTGGACGCCCGATCCCCTCTTCCGCCCGTCGATCCTCTTCAGGGACGGGGAGACCGTGTATTTCGACGAGGCGCGGGAGACGTCCTCCTCCCGCTTTGTCTCCGGTCTCGGTGAAGGACTGCGCGCGGTGTACGGGGATTTTGCCGCCGCGCCCGGGCTGCGCTTTGAATGCGCGGTTCTCGTCTATGACGGCGGGGACCGCGCGGACTTCACCTTCGTCCCCCTCTCCGAGGGCGAGCGGGAGATCGAGGAGGTCCGGTGGCCCGCGCCTCTCACGGCGGATGGCGACGGATGCTATGCGCTCCTGCCGACGATGCAGGGGCAGCTCGTCCCGTCCGGATGGCCGAAGGAGATCGGGCGGCACATCCCCTTCGACGGGCAGATGTGCTCCTCTGCCGCGTACATGCCGTGGTGGGGAGAGGTGACGCCGGAGGGCGGGTATCTCGCCGTCGCAGAGTCCCCGTGGGACATGAAGTATTCGGTCGATCACCCGGCGGGCGGTCCGACGCGGATTTATGCGCGGCACCTGCCCTCGCTCGGGAGGATGCGGTACGCGCGGACCGTCTCGTTCCATTTCCTCCCCGCCGGATGCGGGTACGTCGATCTCTGCCGCCGCTACCGGGAGATCGCCGACGAGACGGGCCGGGCCGTCACGCTCCGGGAGAAGGCCGCGGCGAACCCGAACGTCGACCGGCTCGTCGGGGCGTGCGTGATGCATGTGCCCGGGAAGAATCACGTCGTGCCGGAATCGCGCTACTACGACCGGGAG
>CACZSA010000056.1 GCA_902783705.1 uncultured Ruminococcus sp. | reverse complement strand
TTTGAAAAAGGTGGACGAAAACTTTTGAACTGTTTTGCGACAGCCCCATTCATTTTCTGTTATTCAGACCCCGTATTTCACCCGGACCCGCTCGAGCTTCTCCCCGATGGGCTTCGCGAGGAACCAGAGGAAGAGGCAGTTCGAGACCGAGTACATGACGGTGTGCGGGACCGCCGCCACGATCGCGGAGACCCAGAGGGCGGGGGCAAACGTCCCGTTGTACCACAGCACCGTCCAGATATCCATCACGAACGAGAAGAAGATCCCCGAGAGAAGCCCGTAGACGAGGAGGAATACGCGGCTTTTTTTGAGCGGTCCGGCGAGATACCCGGCGACGAGGCCGATCAGCCCCCACGCAAGCATCTGAAACGGCGTCCACGGCCCCTGCCCGAAATAAAAATTCGACACGAGCGCGGAGAGCGCCCCGACGAGGAACCCCGATTCGCTCCCGAGGTACACCGCCGTGAGGATCGTCAGCGCGGCGATCGGCTTGAACACCGGGATCAGCCGTCCGACGATCGAGAGCGCGGTCATCACGGCGACGATCACCATGCGCCGCGAGCCGATCTTCTTCCGGTCGAAGCCCGCCGCGAAGAGGAGCAGCGCGAGCACCGCCACCCCGAAGGACACGAAGAGATGACGCTTTTCGTCGAACACCAGCGCGCCGAGCAGGACCAGCCCCGGCACGAGAAGATACGGGATCGCGAAGCGCAGAAGGATCCGCAGCTTTTCATTCCGGATGAAGATCATGACAAGCCTCCCCGGCGTCCGTTCTTAAGCGCGAGGGCCGCCGCGTCCTCGACCGTCACGGCGTTGTCGTAGAAGCCGCGCGTCATCCGGGCCGCCGCCGTCGTGTAGAAGCTGTTCTTCGAGAAGATCTCACGCGGTGTCCCCGACGCGACCGCCTCGCCGCGGAAGAAGAGCGCGCACCGGTCCGCGAAGGAGGCGGCGAACTCCACGTCGTGCGTGACCGCCGCGATCGTCATCCCGCCGTCCCGCAGATCGCCGAGCAGGCCGAGCAGGCGGTCCTTCATCCCGACGTCGAGGCCCTTCGTCGGCTCGTCGAGGAGCAGGAGTCTCGGCTTTGAGGCCAGCACCTTGCCGAGCGCGACGAGCTGCTGTTCCCCGCCCGAGAGATCGTAGGGGTGGCGGTCGAGGAGGGGCGAGAGATCAAAGGGCAGCGACGCCGGATCCGCGCCCGCCTCCCGGAGCTCCTCCCGCACCGAATTGCAGAGGAACACCGTCTGCACGTCCTGCGGGAGCAGCGCCAGGCATTCGCGGTAGAGGCTCTGATTCCGCCAGTCTTTCAGCTTTTTCCCGAAAACCCGGATCTGCCCGGCGTAGGGTTTGAAGATCCCGGCGGCTGCGGACAGGGCGGTCGTCTTCCCCGATCCGTTCCCGCCGAGGACCGCGAAGCATTCGCCGACCCGCGCCGTGAGCGTCAGCCCGCGCAGCACATCCGGCGCGCTCCGTTCATACCGGAACCACACGTCCGAGAATTCGAGCGCAGGCTCCCCCGCCTCCCTCTCCTCCTCGGGCGGCAGGGCGCGGACGGAATTCGTAAAATTCGCCTCAAGCCAGCTCCGTCCGCTCCGCACGTCGAGGGGACAGGAACCGATCTTCCCGGTGCTTCTCCAGAGACGGGAGGCGGCGGGCATGGCGCGGAACAGAGGCGAATCCCCCATCCGCGCAAGGACGTCCGCCGGGGCGCCGCTGTCCGTCACGCGTCCGTCCTCCATCACGATGAGCCGGTCCGCCGCCGGGACGATCTCCTCCAGCCGATGCTCGACGAGGAGCACGGTCAGGCCGAGATCCCGGTTGAGACGGCGGAGCGCGGCGATGAACTCGGAGGCGGCGATCGGGTCGAGCTGAGCCGTCGGCTCGTCGAGGATCAGAAGCTCCGGCTGCATGACGATCACGCCCGCGAGGTTGAGCAGCTGCTTCTGCCCGCCGGAGAGCGTCGCCGTCGACTGCGTGAACCAGTCCTCGATCCCGAAATAGGCCGCCGTCTCCGCCACCCGCGCCGCGATCTCGCCCTGCGGCATGCCGAGGTTCTCGAGTCCGAACGCGAGCTCATGCCAGACCTTGTCCGTGACGATCTGCTCCTCGGGCTTCTGCATGACGAATCCGACCGCAGCGGCGGAGCGCAGGGAATCGAGCGCGTCCTGCTCCTCGCCGAAGAGCGTGATCCGCCCGGATTTTTCCCCGAGCGGCGCGATCTCCCGCTTCAGAAGCCGGAGCACGGTCGACTTGCCGCATCCCGTCGGGCCGCAGATCGCCGCGAACTCCCCGGCCTCGACGGTGAAGTTCACATCCCGGAGCGCGGGAGACGACGCGCCCGCGTAGGTGAAGCTCAGATTTTCGACAGATACCAGCGCCATCGTACCGCCTCCTTGATTTCAATGATTGCGGGCAGGAGTGCGAGGAGCCCGTAGGCCGCGAGTCCCGCCGATCCCCATGCATCCGGGATGTCCACCCGGAACACGGGGTAATAGGAATAGCCGAGCCGGAAGGATCCGGCAATCGTCGCCGCCGTGAGCAGGATGCTGAAGAGGAGGAACACAAAGTCCCTCCGGCGGAAGAGGAAGATCGTGTAGGACGAGCGGCGTCCGAGGCCGTATCCCCGCGCCGCCATGCTGTCCGCCGTGACGATCCCGTTCTCGAGCGCCCAGGTCAAGAGGATCGAGAACACCCTCGTGCCGCCCCGCGCCGCGTCGATCAGATTGTCTTCCTTATAGAGCCCCATCGCCCGCTGCGACGCCTGCACCCGCTCCGACTGCCGCCGGAAATGCGGGACATAGCGCAGGGCCATCGAGAACAAGAGCGCGAGCTTCGGGGAGAGCGCGCCGAAGAGGCAGAGGAGCTTGTCGCTCGTCATGATCTCCGAAAAGGAGCGGAACCAGTAGAGCGTCCCCGTGATCATCGCCGCCGTGAACGCGCCGAAGAGCAGGGCCTCGAGCGTCACGGGATTGTTGTTCACGACGAAGAGCGGCGTCACGCCGTTGTGCGACACCACGGGATTCACGAGCGTCAGGACGACGAAGAGCCCGAGCGTCCCGAGATGCGTTTTCCCGTCCCGGAAGCCGTGGCGCACCAGATAGAGGAGCAGCGAGCCCGCGAGGGATTCCGCCACGATCACGGGATTCATCGAAAATACGGCAATGCATGTCACCGCGAGGAAATAGAGCCCGACGGCCCGGGGATGATAGTCTTCGAGAGAGCGCACGGGATCGCCTCCTTTCGCGGATGATCCGGTCTGTCCGGTCAGATCAGTTGAGATCGTTGCCGATCTCGCAGGAGTAGAGCCATTCGACAAGGTCGCCGTCGTGAAGCACGCACGCGTCGGAGCCGACCGAGGGGGCCTGCCCGTTGACGTGGTACATCCAGCCGGAGAGATCGCCGAATTCGTATTCGTAGAGGTAATGGATGCCCGTGACATAGAGCATCCCTTCTGCCCCGCGGGTCTCGGTCTGGATGCCGTAGGTCCGCGCGGCTTCGGTGAGGATCGAATAGGCGGTGTCGCCCTCCTCGATCGCAAATTCCGTGAGGGGCAGGATCACGCCGTCCTCCGGGATCAGCTCGGAATCGGTCTTGCCGAGGACCGTGTCGCACCGGATGGTCATTGTCACATGCCCGACGGCGTTCTCCTTCTCCGGTCCCGCGCTGTAATACGTCCCGACGCTCTGGAAGTCCGTGAAGTGCACGAACGCCGCGCCGAGGAGCACGAACAGCCCGACGGCGATATAATTCTTATAGTGCCGCTTGCCGACGGCGAAGAGCACGACGCACGCGAGCACCCCCGCGATCCCGATGCCGAGATACGCCCATTTTCGGTACCCGCCCGGGGTTTTTGCGGCAGGCGCAGAAACTTCGCCGATCCCGGACTCCGCGTCCGGGACTTCCGCTTCGGGAACGGGGGATTTCTCCGTCTCCGGCGCAGGTTCGGGTTCCGGTTCGGATTTCGCTTCGGGTTCGGGTTCCGGTTCGGGAACGGGCTCGGCCTCCGGCGCGTCGGGTTCGGACGGGATCGGTTCCCCGTCCTCCGCGCTCTCGGCCGCCGTCGGCTCTTCCGGGGCAGGCTCCGGCTCCGCGGGCACAGGCGTATCGACCTCGGGAACGGTTTCCGCCGGACGCAGGATGTCGAGGACATAGAGATTCCCTGCCCCCCGCGCCATGCGGAGGTAGGAGACGCACGCGTAGAAGGTCTGGACCGTCGCGTTCTCGTTCATCCCGTCGCCCTGCGCATGGCAGAAGCTCCCGTCGTCGAGGCGGTACTTTTCGAGCCCGTCGAAGAGCGTCTTCCCGTCCGTCACGAACCGCTCGTCCGCCGCGCAGTCGATCCCCATGGCGGAGAGCGCGACAATCACCTGCGCCGTGCTCTCGGGGTTGAGCGCGCCGCCGAATCCCATGCAGTCCCCGTCCCCGCCCTGCCGTCCTGCGAGCAGCCCGACGGCGCGGTCCAGGGCGGCCTTCACCTCCGGATCATCCGCATGCGGCGCGAGGGCCTGCACCGCCATCGACGTGACGTCGGTGTCCGCCACGTCGCCGAGGATCGTCCAGCCGCCCGCCGCGCATTCGAGATCGAGCAGCGACCGGACTGCGGATGCCGCGTCGATCCCGTCTGCCTCCACGCCGTTGTTCAGCACGTGCAGGCCGTAGATCCAGCTCATGACGCCCTGCTTCCCGATCGCGCCGGGCAGGACCGAGGCGGCATAATCCACCCCGCTCCCCGCCGCCATGGACGCGAGGGCGAATTTCTCTCTGGTCGTCGCGGACGGGACGTTCTTCGAGGCGAGATAGTCCGCGAGGTAGGCGGCGTAGGCGGTGAAATCATACGTCTCCCCGCTCTGGCTGAGGGCGAGGACGTACCATTCCGCCGCGCCTCCCACGCCGTCCGCGAGCCCGCCGTCGAGCCAGCGCTGGATGTGCGCGGAGTCCGCGCCGCCGCACTTGAATGCGCAAATACCGTCGATCAGGCGCTCCACCTGACCGACGGTATCGTCTCCGGTTGCCGCGAACGCGGTCTGCGGGATCAGGACCCAGAAAAGCACGAGGGCCATGATCCCGGCGGTCAGCCTCCCGAGGTTGGGGAGACGCCGCGATGCCGGATTATTTTTCATCGGAATGCTTTTTCGCGACCACTGCCGCGCAGAGCGAGAGGACGGCTGCCGCCGCGATCACGACGGATGCGTCTCCGGTCTGGGGAGCCGTGCCCGCGCCCTCGACGACGGCGACCGGCGGAACGAGGGTCTGGCTGTCGCTCACCGCGCTGATCACGGTGCGTCCGGCGTTCGTGTCGACGGTGACCGTCGCTTTTCCGTTTTCATCGGTAAAGACGCCGGTTCCCGTGCCATTCAGCGTGATTTCCGCGCCGGCGACCGGAACGGAGATGGGATTCCAGTTTTCGTCAAAGCCCGCGCCGATGAGGGTCAGCTCCGCCGTGTCGGTCGTGACGAAGCGGGGCTCGAAGCAGCAATAGGTGTCGCTCCACGCCTCGAGGTCGGTGTAGACGAACGCGTCGACGAAATCGCCGTCGGAAATCGCGTCGGTGAGGGACCACGCGGACGCGCCGTTGACGTAGTAGCCGTAGCTGCCGCCGTTTTCCGCGCCCCAGAGCTTGTTCATCGAGAGACCCCAGTCGCTCGCCGCGGCTTCGTAGCCGGCAGACGCGCCGCCGTCATAGAACTGGTCGTGCGCCGCGATGAGGGCGTCGTTGATCGTGACCGCGCCGTCTCCGTCTGCATCGGATACGACGATCTCTTCCTGCGCGACGGCGAGCTTTCCGTTTTCATCGGCGATCGTCACGTTCACGCGCGCGGTGTCTCCGGCGGACACGGCAGTCGCGGCGGAAACGGCGAGGAGGGAGGAGAGGAGGATGACAAAGAGCTTTTTCATGATGATGTCCTTCTTTCATGAGATCAAAAGATTCCGGGATTGACTGACGGTATCGTCCGGCGCATTCACAAAAAGAACGCGGAACCGGACGTCCGGCTGCGCGCTCACACCATAACGGGAGAACCGGGAGACACGGCGGAGTCTGACTCAGGACGCGCGCGGAGCACCTCCGCCAGCCTGCCGTACGTTTTTTCATACGCGGCCCCGGCGTCCAATACAGGAATGGAGGTTGTTCCGGATTCGAACCGGATTTCCTTTGCATTTACTCAGCTTACAACTTTTCAAACCGTATCTCTTATTCAGTTACCTGCATTATACCATAAAACCGTCCGCCGCGCAAGGGTTCCCGGGAAATTTCCGCCGTTTTTTATGCAGAAAAAGCGGGAATACGGATCTCTCCGCATCCCCGCCGCATGTCTTTATTTTGAGAGCGCCTCGTCGATCGCCCGCGCCGCGACCTTCCCGGCTCCCATCGCGGAGATGACCGTAGCCGCCCCCGTGACCGCGTCGCCGCCCGCGTACACGCCCTCGCGCGAGGTCAGGCCGTCCTCGTTGACGATGATGCCGCCGCGCCGGTTGACCTCGAGCCCCGCCGTCGTGTTCTTGATGAGCGGGTTCGGGGAGGTGCCGATCGCCATGACGACCGCGTCGACGTCGAGGGTGAATTCGCTTCCCGGGATCTCCACGGGACGGCGTCTTCCGCTCGCGTCCGGTTCGCCGAGCTCCATGCGGATGCACTTCATCCCGGTAACGAAGCCGTTCTTCGGGTCGCGCGGATTCTCGGGATTCTGGTACCCGAGGATCTCGACGGGATTGCAGAGGAGACGGAAGTCGATCCCCTCCTCCTCGGCGTGCTCGACCTCCTCGCGCCGCGCCGGAAGCTCCTCCATGGAGCGGCGGTAGACGATGTAGACGTGCTCCGCGCCGAGACGGAGAGCGGTTCTCGCCGCGTCCATCGCCACGTTTCCGCCGCCCACGACCGCGACGCGCCCGCCCTTCATGATCGGGGTCTTCGGATCGTCGAGGTAGGCCTTCATGAGATTGGAGCGCGTGAGGAATTCGTTCGCGGAGTAGACGCCCTTGTAAGCCTCGCCGGGGATGTTCATGAAGTTCGGCAGGCCCGCGCCGGAGCCGATGAAAACGGCCTCATAGCCCATCCCGAACAGCTCGTCGACGGTGAGCGTCTTGCCGATGATGACGTTCGTCTCGATGTCCACGCCGAGCTCGCGGAGCCCTTCGACCTCGCGCGCGACGATGGACTTCGGCAGGCGGAATTCCGGGATGCCGTAGACGAGGACGCCGCCCGCCGTGTGGAGCGCCTCATAGACGGTGACCTTGTAGCCCTTCTTCGCGAGGTCCCCCGCGCAGGTCAGCCCGGACGGGCCGGAGCCGACGATCGCGACCCGATGACCGTTCGGTGCGGGAGCTGCAGCTTTCTCGGTGCTGTGGGTGTTGTGCCAGTCGGCGGCGAAGCGCTCGAGACGACCGATGCCGACGGGCTCGAACTTCTTCCCGAGGGTGCATTCGCATTCGCACTGGGTCTCCTGGGGACATACGCGCCCGCAGACCGCCGGGAGGGACGAGGATTTCGTGATGATCTGATACGCGCCCTCGAAATCGCGCTCCTTCATCTTCGCGATGAAGTCGGGGATCGCGATGTTCACGGGACATCCCGTGACGCAGGGGCGGTTTTTGCAGTTCAGGCAGCGGTTCGCTTCCGCCACGGCGACCTCTTCGGTGTAGCCGAGGGCCACCTCTTCGAAATTATGCGCGCGCTCGGCGGGTGCCTGCGTCGGCATTTCGTGTTTCTTCGGATCGATGGGCATGGCGGACCTCCTTATGCTTTCCGGAAGAGCGAGCAGGCCTCTTCGTAGGCGTGCCGCTCAAAATCTGCGTACATCCGGCCGCGGGACATGGCTTCGTCGAAGTCGATCTCGTAGCCGTTGAAGTCGGGACCGTCCACGCAGGCGAACTTCGTCGTGCGGTGTCCCTCTCCGTCCACGAGGGTGATCCGGCAGCCGCCGCACATCCCCGTGCCGTCGATCATGATCGGGTTCATCGAGACGGTCACCGGGACCCCGTAAGGCTTCGCCGCCGCCGTGACGAATTTCATCATGATAAGGGGCCCGATCGTGATGATCTCGTCGAACCGCTCCCCGGCCTCGAGCATTTCCTTCAGCGGGACCGTGACGTTGCCCGCCCGCGCGTAGGAGCCGTCGTCCGTCATGACGATCAGCCGGTCGGAGCACGCGCGGAACTCGTCCTCGAGGATCAAGAGATCCTTCGAGCGGAAGCCGATGATGGAGGTGACCTCGGCGCCGAGGCGGTGGAATTCCTCGGCCACGGGCATCGCGATGGCGCATCCCACGCCGCCCCCGACGATGCAGACCTTTTGGATCCCCTCGGTCTCGGTCGGCACGCCGAGCGGCCCCGCGAAGTCCTCGATGTACCCGCCCTCTTCCTTGTGATTCAGGCATTCGGTGGTCGCGCCGACGATCTGGAAGATGATCTTGACGGTCCCCTCCCCGGGATTCGTCCCGGCGACGGTCAGCGGGATCCTCTCCCCGTCAGCGTCCGCGCGGAGGATGATGAACTGTCCGGGCTTCGCCTTCCGGGCGACGAGCGGCGCTTCGATCTCCATCTGCGTCACCGTGGGATTCAGCGGTTTCTTGCGTACGATTCGATACATAACGGCCTCCTGTGGGGCTGGATGAATTCTATTTCGGTTTAATTTATAATTATACACTCCACTTGTATCGTTGGGATGAACAAAGATACAATATAATGTGACGTTATTCTGTTCTGCACCCCTGCCACGTCCCGCGGCGGTAGAGCTCCTTGTCGATCTCGTTCGCGACCTCGGTCTTGCGGGAGGTCCAGAGCGGCGCGGTGAGCTCGTCGGCAGGCGCATCCCCCGTCACCCGTCCGATCACGGTCGACGCGGGGAGCGTCTCGATCTGATCGCACACCACGGCGACATAGTCCTCGCGGGTCATCGGGACGTATTCCCCCGATTCGTAGAGGGCGGCGAGCGGCGTGTCCCGCAGCACGTGCAACAGATGCAGCTTCACCATGTCCGGCCGGAGAGCGGCGACGTCCCGCGCGGTTTTGCGCATCGTGTCCGCGTCCTCGCCCGGGAGCCCGTCGATGAGGTGCACGCCGATCTGGAACCGCTTCATCGGCAGCCCCTCGACCGCTTCGCCGGAGGCCGGGAGCTCGGCGCGGAACTCCGCGTTCACCTTGTCGGCGGCGCGGCGGAGCTTCTCGTAGCCGTCGCAGAACTCCGCCCAGGTGTGGCAGCGGTTGATGCGCCGCGCGGTCCCGTCGTCCGAGGTCTGGAGCCCGAGCTCGACCGTCAGCGGGATCTTGCGCGCGAGGCGGACGAGCGTCCCGCGCATCTCCTCGGACAGAGCGTCCGGGCGGGTGGCGATCGAGATCATCACGGCGTCGGGCCAGCGCGCCGCGCGGTTGAAGACGCAGCTCAGGGCCGCCGGGTCGCCGTAGGTGTTGGTGTGCGCCTGGAAATACGGGATGAATCCGACGGGATCCCATTTTCCGCGCGCGGCGGCCTTCCCGTTTTCATACTGCTCCTCGAGCGTCTCGCCCGTCGCGCCGGAGCTTCCGTTCTTGCAGAAGATGCATCCGCCGAAGCCCTTTGTGCCGTCCATGTTGGGGCAGGTGCATCCGATGTCGAGCGATACCTTCGCGACCTTTCCGCCGAAGCGGGTCTTGAGGTACCAGTCGTAGGTCATATACCGTTTGTTCGAATCCGTGTACGGATACGGATTGGTGTCTCGCTGTGTCAATTCTTCCTCCGGGTTTTCTGCGTTTCCCGCGTTCTTTCTCATTCTTTCTATGGAGAGATTATATTATAAACCATCGCCTCTGAATAAGTTGCGAACAAATGGAGAACAAATTATAAACTTTTGATTTTTACCTTGTTTTTCCGCATGCAATACCGTATAATATAGTATTATAAGATTTTTCCATGAATTTTCAAAGGGTCCGATCTTTCATTTTCGGCGGTTTATTCCGGTTTTATCCGCCCGTTTTGAAGGATTGCGGATTCCATTATGCAAAATCACACACGATCCCATCTCAGAGAGACGAGGTAAACAGATATGGCCATTCTCGAACGCAAGCCCTATTCCGAAATGACGACGGACGAACTGCTCGCGGTATGCGCCGCCGAACAGGAAAAGCTCGACCGCTGGTCCGACATGAACCTGACGCTCGATCTCACGCGCGGCAAGCCGAATCAGGCGCAGCTCGACCTGTCCTCCGGCATGCTCTCCATCGTGAGCAACCGCGGCGACTGCTTCTCCGCATCCGGACTCGACTGCCGGAACTACGGCGTCCTCGACGGCCTTCCGGAGACGAAGCAGCTCTTCAGCGACCTGCTCGGCCTCCCCGCCGGGAACATCCTCGTCCTCGGCAACTCCTCCCTGAACGTGATGTACGACACGCTTGTCCGCGCCATGCTCTTCGGCGTCGCCGGCGGTCACGAGCCGTGGTGCCGTCAGGGCCGGATCAAGTTCATCTGCCCCTCCCCCGGATACGACCGCCACTTCACGATCTGCCGCACGCTCGGCATCGAAATGATCCCCGTTCCGATGAAGGCGGACGGACCGGATATGGACGCGGTCTACGATCTCGCCTGCTCCGACCCGTCGGTCAAGGGTGTGTGGTGCGTGCCGAAGTTCTCAAATCCCGAGGGCATCACCTATTCCGACGAGGTCGTCGACGCGTTCGCCGCGATGAAGCCCGCCGCGCCGGATTTCCGGATCTTCTGGGACAACGCCTACGCCGTGCATGAGCTCTACGACGAGAACGTCCACCTCGCGAACATCTTCGACTACGCCCGCGAATACGGCACCGAGGACAATATCTTCTATTTCGCCTCGACCTCGAAGATCACCTTCCCGGGCTCGGGACTGGCGATCATGGCGGCAAGCGAGCGCAACCTCGAGCAGATCCGCCCGATCATCGCGACCCAGACCATCGGCTACGACAAGATCAACCAGATGCGCCACGTGAAGTTCTTCGGCTCCGCCGCCGGGATCCGCGCCCACATGCGGCGTCAGGCGGACATCATCCGTCCGAAGTTCGAGCTCGTGGAGCACCTCTTCCACAAGTACCTCGACGACCTCGGGATCGCGCACTGGACCGAGCCCCGCGGCGGGTACTTCATCAGCCTGTACGTCAAGGAGGGCTGCGCGCGCCGGGTGTATCAGCTCGCCCGTTCGGTGGGCGTGACGCTGACGACGGCGGGCTCGACCTACCCCTACGGACGCGACCCGAAGGACAGCAACCTCCGCATCGCCCCGACCTATCCGGAACCGGAGGAGCTCGAGCTCGCGATCAAGATCCTCTGCTCCTGCATCCACCTCGCCTGCGCGGAAAAGATGCTCAAGGCGTAAAACGGCAGTATAACAATAAATGAAACGGCTGTTGCATGAACTCCTCGGACGGAGAAATGCGACAGCCGTTTCTTGTGTTGTTCGAAGTTGGGTTCCGGATTCTGAAACGCTGCAAAGAGTACATCGTCATTGCCACGTCAGGCGTCTCAGGACGCCTTCCTCGCAATAGACAAGCTGAAGTTGGATACCGAAGTCAACTGGCACCGGATTTGTCTGCGATAACTCTTTCTTGTCCCCCCGCGGAAAAAGCCGGGAAAAGGGCCACAAACTCCTTGCAATCCGTCTCATGGCGTGGTATAATATAAACTGTAATATTATGTACAGGAGTCCATGATGATAATCCCGAAAATCGCGGTGGGGGATACGCTGACGCTCAAGAAGAAGCACCCCTGCGGCTCCTCGGATTTTGAAGTCCTCCGCGTCGGGAGCGATATCCGCATCATCTGCCGGGGATGCGGGCGCGATCTGACCCTCCCGCGCGAAAAGCTCGAAAAGGCCATCCGCCGGATCCGGCATCCGGAACCCGACACCCCCGCGCCGGACGGGCAGATCGGAGGCGGGACGACGTGAATCTGCTCATCGATCCCGAGGCGAGGGCACACCGCCGCCTCACCCTGCTCCTATGCTTTGCCGTCCCCGCGCTCGCGATGGGGATCCTCTACGCGCTGATCGGCGTCTACCCCTTCGGGAAGAATTCCGTCCTCGTGCTCGACCTCAACGCGCAGTATATCTATTATTTTGAACAGTTCCGTGAGATCGTGCGCTCCGGCGAGTCGATCCTCTACTCGTTCAAGCGCGCGCTCGGCGGCGAGTTCATGGGCATCCTCGCCTATTACCTCGCCTCGCCCTTCTCCTTTCTCGTCGCGCTCTTCCCGAAGTCCATGATCCTCGAGGCGATGTACCTGATCCTCGTCCTCAAATGCGGCTTCACCGGGCTGACCTTCGGATATTTCATCGGAGAAAAGTTCTCCCCCCGCCCGAGCGTGACGGTCTCCTTCTCCGTCCTCTACGCCCTCACCTCGTTCGCCGTCGTGATGCAGCACAACGTCATGTGGACGGACAGCCTCATCGCGTTCCCGCTCATCCTCCTCGGCCTCGACGGGCTCATCACGCGCGGGCATTTCCGGATGTACACCCTCGCCCTCGCGTATTCGATCCTCTCGAATTTCTACATCGGCTACATGGTCTGCCTCTTCGTCTTCGTCTGGTTCTTCGTCCGGTACCTCTCCATGACTCCGGCGGAGCGCAACCCGGC
>CACZSA010000055.1 GCA_902783705.1 uncultured Ruminococcus sp. | reverse complement strand
TACGAGCTCCAGCAGCGCGAGATCGCCCGGCAGGAGGCGTACATCGAACAGCAGCGGCGCTGGGGACGCGAGCGGAACATCATTGCGGCGGAATCGCGCGAAAAGGCCCTCGCCCGGATGGAAAAGCTCGAGAAGCCCAAGGCCCTGCCGAAATCGATCCGCTTCACCCTCACCTCCTCCGGCGAATCCGGGAACGAGGTCGCCGAGGCGAAGGGACTGACGATGGGCTTCGGGGCGAACATCCTCTTCAAGAACCTCTCCTTCCTCGTGAAGAAGCACGACCGCCTCTTCATCTGGGGCCCGAACGGATGCGGCAAGTCGACGCTCATCAAGCTCCTGCTCGGTCAGCTCGAACCGCTCTCCGGGACCATCGAATTCGGCTACAACGTCACGGTCGGGTACTACGATCAGGAAAACCAGAACCTCGACGAGGAGAACACGGTCCTCGACGAGCTCTGGAACGCCTACCCGACGCTCACCGAGACGGAGATCCGCAATACCCTTGCCCTCTTCCTCTTCCGCGGACAGGACATCGAGAAGGAGGTCCGGGTCCTCTCCGGCGGCGAGCGGACGCGTCTCACCCTCGCCAAGCTCATCCTCTCGAAGATGAACCTTCTGATCCTCGACGAGCCGACGAACCACCTCGACATCGAATCGCGCGAAGCCCTCGAGAACGCGCTCAAAGCCTTCGACGGCACGATCATCGCCGTCTCGCACGACCGCTACTTCACCCGCCAGCTCGCGACGCGCTTCGTCGATCTCGGCGACGGTGGGCGGGATTTCCGCGGCGGCTACGACGACTACATGGCCTGGCGCGAGGCGCGGGGGGACGATCTCCCGGCGGTGCTGAACGCCACGGTCGAGAGCGCGCCGAAGGACGAATACGCGGAGCGGAAGCGCTCGAATGCGGAACGCCGCAAGCTGGAGAAGCGCAAGGCGGAGATCGCGCGGGAGATCGCGAAGCTCGAAAAGAGGATCGCCGACATCGACGACCTCCTCTTCGGCGAAGCCGCGACCGACTACATCCGCGCCGCCGAGCTCACCGACGAAAAAACCGTCGCCGAAGACCGCCTGATGCAGCTGTACGAGGAGGAAGAGGCGAATGGGAATGAGGAATTGTGAATGGCGCGGATGAAGGAATAAGTAAGAAGGAATAGGTAAGAAGTTCGGTAGAAATCCGTTTCACGGATTTCATGGAATTACAGGGCCGGGCACAAACGCACAGCACCTTCATTGAGTAATGGTCTGACACGCAAAAACTGCATCCTCGGCGTTGAGCGTATTTCAAAACTTACAGCTTAACTATCTGGGAACGGCCCCTGTAATCCTGAAATGACAAAGTTTAGCCGAAATTGAACAACGCTTCCGAATCATACATGAGGTTAGACCTGAGGTTCCTCTTGTCCGCCAGCCGCGCAGGTGAAAAAACGATCGACTTGGTCGATCCCAAATCCGCAAGCGTCAGCGCGCAAGCGATAGAAGTGGGGACGGATTGCCGGCGCATCTGACACTCGTTTATGCGGCATGCTGAAATCAAATGTGCTTGTATCGTTTGAGACAGAGAAACTACACGATATGATCGCTCCGCGAGCTTGCCGAAGGTGAGCTCGCCTCCTGCCCGCGGGGGCTCCCCGCCCGCAAGCGTCAGCGCGCAGATATAAGTATATAAATCGTATTTCACAAAGATTTTTTAAAAAGCAGGTCCATTCGTATGCCCTCCGAAAACTTTTCTTCGCTCGAAACCGAGCGCGTCAACCCCTCCACGCGCAATATCGACACCCTCCCGGCGGATCGGATCGTCTCCCTCATCCATTCCGCTGACCGCTCCGTCGCCGATGCCGTGACCGCCGCCCTCCCCGCCGCCGCGAAGATCGCCGAGTCCGCCGCCGCCTCGTTTGCCGCGGGCGGACGCCTCATCTACCTCGGCGCGGGTACGTCCGGTCGTCTCGGCGTCCTCGATGCCGTCGAATGCCGTCCCACCTTCGGCGTTCCCGACGGCGTCGTCATCGGACTGCTCGCGGGCGGCCTCGAGGCCATGTTCCGCGCCGTCGAAGGGGCCGAGGATTCCCTCACCCTCGCCGCGGCGGAGCTCGCCGATCTCTCCCTCACCCCGGACGATACGGTCGTCGGGATCGCCGCCTCGGGGCGCACGCCTTACGTCCTCGGCGGACTGCGGTACGCACGGGACTGCGGCTGCCGCGTGGGATCGGTCGCCTGCACGCCCTGCGCCGCGATCTCCGCCCTCGCCTCCCCCGGCATGGCAGCCGAAGCCGTCACCGGGCCCGAGGTCATCGCCGGGTCGACCCGCATGAAAGCGGGGACCGCGACGAAAATGCTCCTCAACATGATCTCGACGACGGCGTTCGTCCTCTCCGGCAAGACGTGGGGGAACCTCATGGTCGACGTCCGGGCCACGAACGAAAAGCTCGTCGCCCGCGCCCTGCGGATCATCGAAACGGGCGTCGGATGCGGCGAGGAGGAGGCGTCCCGCCTGCTCGAAGCCGCCGGACAGGAGGTCAAGTGCGCCCTCGTGATGGGGATCTGCGGGGTAACGAAGGAGGCGGCGGACGTTCTGCTCGCGGGCGCGGGCGGGCGCGTCGCGCAGGCGATTGAAGCCGGCCGCACGCACTAACTGCCGCGGACGAGCCGGGCGGTGCTCGGAGACAAAAGGCGAGCTCACCTTCGGCCCGGGCAGTGCCCGGAGACAGATGGCGAGCTCACCTTCGGCCCGGGCAGTGCCCGGAGACAGATGGCGAGCTCACCTTCGGCAAGCTCGCGGAAGAGGCGGTTCGGGTATCCTCTCGAACGTTTCAAAGAAAACATCCATGTCATACGCTGCACAGTATGTGTCATTGCGAGGAAGGACCTTCAGGTCCTGACGTGGCAATCCGTACCCCTTCTATCGCTTGCGCGCTGACGCTTGCGGATGATGGATCTTGCAGATCCGACGCTTTTTTCGCCTGCGCGGCGGGCGCACAAGAGGCCTCCGGAGCCGGCCTCTTGTGAATCACCGCTCCCAAAGGAGAGGGAGGAGCACCTCCCCCTCCTTTGGAAACCACCTCTACCCCCTCAGGTTCAACCTCATGTATCATTCGGAAGCGTTGTACAATGGGGGCTAAACGGTGTCATAACAGGATTACATGGGCCGTTCCCGGTTAGGCAAGCTGAAAGTGTTGGGATACGCTCAACGCCGGAGATACAGCGATCCGTGTCAGACCTCCACTCAATGAAGGTGCAATGCGTTTATGTCCGGCCTTGTAATTCATAATTCTTAATTCTTAATTCGTAATTCATAATTCTCGAAAGGAGCCCGCTTCATCATGACCTTTCTCACCTCTCCCCTTCCCACGGCGGACGCGTTTGAGAAGACCGTTCAGCGCGTCGTGGAGCGCGTCGGTTCGCAGTATTCCTGCGCGTCCGTCGCCGTCGTCAACGGGGATCGCGTCCTCCTCCGCTTCTGCGCGGGCAACCGGCAGGATTACAGCGGCACGGTCCTCGAGCATCCCGATCCGAAGCCCGTCACCTTCTCGACGCTCTATGACCTCGCGTCCGTCTCCAAGCTCGTCTCGACCACCATGGTCGCCCTGCGCCTGATGGAGGACGGCGCGTTCTCGCCCTACGATTCGCTCTGGCGGTTCCTCGACGACGTGGGCAACTACCCGAACGTCGAGATGCGCCATCTGATGACGCACACCTCCGGCCTCTCGCCGCACATCCCGCTCTACAATGTCTGCGAATCGCCGGACGACGCGCTCTTCACGATCCTGCATTCCGATCCGCTCGGGGGGCCGGGCGAGCAGGTGCGGTACAGCTGCATGGGGTACATCCTCTTGCAGAAGATCCTCGAGCGCATCGCGGGAACCACCCTCGACCGCCTCGCCGACGAGCTCGTCTTCACGCCCCTCGGGATGACCTCGGCGTGTTACAATCCGTCGGAGCGTCCCGGATTTGACGGCGACGTCGCGGCGACCGAGCTCTCGGCGCACACGGGGTATTACATCGCGGGACACGTCCACGACGAAAACGCGCACTTCCTCGGCGGCGTCTCCGGCAACGCGGGCGTCTTCGCGACCCTCGACGACATGATCCGCTTCGCGATGATGCTCTCCGGGCGCGGCACGATCGGCGGCAAGCGCTTCCTGAACCGCCGCACGTTCGAGATGGCGGTCCACAACTGGACGCCCGGGCTCGCCGAGGACCGCGGGCTCGGATTCTCCCTGCACTGCTACGACCTCTCGGCATCGGGCGAATTCACCTCCCCCGGCTCTTACGGACACAACGGCTACACCGGGACGTCGATCTACTGCGACGCGGCGACCGGGACGACGATGATCCTTCTGACCAACTCCGTCCACTACGGACGCGACAACCGGGGGCCGTTCTTCCGCGACCGCAGGATCTTCCACAACGTCTGCCTGACCGAAGCCGACCGCGCGCTGGGGTTTGACACGAGCTGGAAGGAGAAGACATGGTAAAGCGAGAGATTTTCGCGGGCGCGGACGTGCTGCTTGCCTCGCCGGACCTGCTCTCAAAACTCGCGGCGTACCCGTCCGTCGGGATGGTGACGAATCCGACGGGGATCACGAAAGCGGGCGATCCGGTGTACGAGAAGCTCTCCGGCAGAGTCCCCCTCGCCGCGCTGTTCTCGCCCGAGCACGGCGTCCGCGGGGAGATGCAGGCCGGGGCGGCGGTCGACGAATACGCGGACGGCGCGACGGGGCTTCCGGTCTATTCGCTCTACGGCCCGGGAAAGGCCGCGGCGGAGGAGCGGATCGGCGCGCTCGGGTGCCTCCTCTTCGACATTCAGGACATCGGGTCGCGGTATTACACCTATCAGTACACGCTCACGGACTGCATGGCGGTCTGCGCGGCGAAGGGCGTTCCGGTCTGGGTCCTCGACCGCCCGCCGTTCATCGGATGCGAGGCGCAGGGGAACCTCCTCGACCGCCGGTTCGCGTCCGGGGTGGGGCGTTTCCCGATCCCCGCGCGGACGGGAGCGACGATCGGCGAGCTGGCGGCATATCTGAACGAGGCGGAGGGGATCGGATGCGATCTGACGGTGGTCCCGTGCCGGGGTGTCTCGTCCTCGATGTTTTTCGACGAAGGGGATCTGCCGCTCGTGAATCCGTCGCCGAATCTGCCCTCGCCGGACTGCGCGCTGATCTACGTCGGGACCTGTCTCTTCGAGGGGACGAACGTCTCGGAGGGGCGCGGGACGACGAAGCCGTTTGAGCTGTTCGGCGCGCCGTGGCTGGATTCGCGGTCCCTGCTCGGGGAGCTCCGTTCGCTGGACCTGCCGGGGTGCGTCTTCCGGGAGACGTTCTTCACGCCGACGTTCTCGAAGTACGCGGGCGAGCTGTGCCGGGGGATCCGGATCCACGTGACGGACCGGCGGGCCTACAAGCCGTTCGACGCGGGGGTATGGGCGCTGACGCTGATCCGGCGGCTGCATCCGGACGTCTTCGCGCACAGGAAATTCCTCTTCAACCTCTTCGGGTCGGATGAGATCCTGCGGGAGGGGTTTGATCCCGCGGGGTATCTCGCGGAGGCGGAGGCGTCGGAGGCGCTCGCGGCGTATCGCGAAGGGATTTTGCGGCACAGGCTGTACGAATAAAAGAGAAAAGCGCATCGCGGAGAAAATGCATGGCGATGCGCTTTTTGTTATTCTATTTTGCTTGCGTGCGGACGCTTGCGGGCGGGGAGCCCCCGCGGGCTTGAGGCGAGCTCACCTTCGGCAAGCTCGCGG
>CACZSA010000054.1 GCA_902783705.1 uncultured Ruminococcus sp. | reverse complement strand
CTGCGGCTTCATCATCGTCGCGGGCAACAAGCACACCATCTCGACCAACACGGCGGGCGGCGACGGCTTCACCGCGATCATCGTGGCATGGCTCGCGAAGTTCAACACGTTCTATATGGCCCTGATCTCCTTCCTGCTCGTCTTCCTCGAGAAGGGCGCGGGACAGATCGCCTCGACCTACGGGCTGAACGAGTACATCGCCGACATCATCTCCGGCATCATTCTCTTCTGCATCCTCGGCAGCGAGTTCTTCATCAACTACAAAATGATCTTCCGGCATAAAGAGGAGAAAGGAGGCGCTGCGAAATGATCCCCAATCTTCTTGCGTGGCTTCTGCGCGCGATCCAGTTCGGCACCATCATCATGTTCGGTTCGATGGGCGAGATCCTGACGGAGAAATCCGGCAACCTTAACCTCGGCGTCCCGGGCATCATGTACCTCGGCTCCTTCGCGGGCTTCGCGTCGGCGTATCTCTATGAGAACAACGCGGCGAATCCCGTCCCCTTCCTCTGCGTCGTGATCGCGCTCCTCTGCGGGTTCCTTGCGTCGGCGCTCGGCGGACTGATCTACAGCTTCCTCACGATCACCCTGCGCGCGAACCAGAACGTCACGGGTCTTGCGCTGACGACCTTCGGCATGGGCGTTGCGAACTTCTTCGGCGGCTACCTCCTCAAGGGCGAGGTCTACACCGCCGCCCCGATCTCGAATGCCGCCTTTGCCGCGAAGATCCCGTTCCTGTCCGACCATCTGGGGCTCTTCGGCGAAGCGGTCTTCTCCTACGGATTCCTCGCGTACGCGGCGATCCTCACGGCGGTCCTTCTGCACATCTTCCTCAACAGGACCCGGACCGGGCTGAACCTGCGCGCCGTGGGCGAGAATCCCGCGACCGCGGACGCCGCCGGCATCAACGTCACGAAGTACAAGTACCTCGCTACGGTGATCGGCGCGGGCATCTCCGGCATCGGCGGGCTCTACTACGTCCTCGATTACAACAACGGCATCTGGGCGACGACGGGACAGGTCGAGGCACTCGGCTGGCTGGCGGTCGCGCTCGTCATCTTCACGACGTGGTATCCGCTCAACGCCATCTGGGGCGCGTACCTCTTCGGCATGCTCTACTGGCTCTACAACTTTCTCCCGAAGCTCATCGGGATCACGAACGTCGACCGGACGTCGAGCCTGTGGCAGATGATCCCGTACATCGTGACGATCCTCGTCCTCGTCGGCGTCAGCCTGCGCCGCAAGCGCGAATCCCAGCCCCCGGCCTCCCTCGGCCTCGCCTATTTCCGCGAGGAACGGTAATACAAATCCCGATCTCTGCGATTCGGATTGCCCGATACATGAAAAACAAAGGAGAAAGCCTGATTTGAGACTTTCTCCTGTTTTTTATGCCGTTTTCCGGATCCTCAGAGCGCGGTCCCCGTGAGGTGTCCGGCGCCGGGATCGTGCTTGCCCCAGCTCTCAAGATCCGCCGTGAACGCGCCGCCGTCGAGGGCGAAGGTCCACTCCATTTTGTGCGGGCAGTTGAGGCAGCGGACGGAAAAGACGAGGCGTCCGTCCTCTGCGCAGTACGAGGCGGCGATCCGGTTCCGCTCGGCGTCCGGGGTAGACATGAGATCGACGAGCTTGGGCTTGAGCTTGCGTGTCACGACCGTGCTCTCTTCCCAGTGCCCGCGGCCCGCCGTCATCGCGTACTGATCGACGCCGTCCGAGAAGGTGAAGCGCATCGCGTCTGCTGAGGGATCATAGCGGAAATAGCAGCCCGTCCAGCCGAACGCGTTCCCGTCGAGGCGGATGAAGCGGTCCTCCATGCCGGAGGTCTTCCGCGCGGATCCGACGGGGGCGTATTCCGGCAGGACGAGCGCGGAGTCCGGGGTCGTGTCCTCGTCGAAGAGGTGCGGGACGAATTCCATGATCCTGTCCATCTCGCGCTGCATATCGCCGAGCTCGGTCTGGACCGCGACGACCATATCGCGCTCGGGGAGCACCACGCAGAGCTGACCGTAAGCGCCGTCCCCGCGGAAGCCCTCGCGCGCGTTGATCCAGAACTGGAAGCCGTATCCGGCGCACCAGTCGGGGGAACCGTTTGCGGAGTTGTCGGAGATCGGGGTGGTCGCCTGCTTCACCCAGGTCTCGGAGAGGAGCCTTTGCCCGTTCCAGACGCCGCCGCGGAGGTAGAGGAGCCCGAGCTTTGCGATGTCGTCGACCGAAACGTGGATGCCGCAGCCGCCCTCGTTCGCGCCGTCCGGCGTCCGGTTCCAGCGCACGTCGGAGATCCCGAGGGGCATGAAGAGCTTCCACGTGAGGAAATCGAGCAGCTTCATGCCGGAGAGCTTTTCGACGATATGGGAGAGCATGAGCGTCGCGCCTGTGTTGTAGGCGAAGTGCGTCCCCGGCTCGTAGGGGATCGGCTGTTCCATGAAGGAGCGGATCTCGTTCTCCGCGCGGATCATGCCGGGCATCGCGCAGCCGCCGTGGCCCGAGTTCATCGAGAGGATGTGCCGGACCTTCATTTTGAGAAGATTCTCCTGCGGGTGCTCCGGTACGTCGTCCGGGAAGAGATCGACGAGGCGGGCGTCAAGGGAGAGTTTGCCCTCGTCGACGAGGAACCCGACGGCGGTCGAGCAGAAGGACTTCGAGAGGGAATAGATCTCCCGCTTGTCCGTGCAGGAATACGGCGCCGGCGCGATCCGGAGGACCGGAGCCCCGCCGCAGAGGATCTCGATAGCATGAATCTCGTCCTTCCACGGTTCGAAGTGGGAGAAGAATTCGTTCACCGCGTGCCGTGAGACGGCAGGGGCGAGGAAGAGGTCGGATTTTGTGAGCATGATGTTCTCCTTCTGTTAACTCCGCCGAAGGTGGAACTTCACTCCGATCATCCATTTGTTGGACATAAGGAAATCTCCTGTGCAGCGAATGATTTCTGTAAAAAGTGAAGTTCCACCCGCGGAATGGGATTCCGCAGGTGGAGTGAAATTGCGCTTCGCGCAGTTTTCTGAGCGCTCTCAGCTATTCGTATAGTTATCGAAATACCCCTGCACCAGCACGACCGGGGTGCCCTTGTCGCCGGAGCCGCTCGTGAGGTCGCAGAGGGACCCGATGAGGTCGGTGAGCTGGCGCGGCGTCGTGCCCTGGGAGGCCATGGAGCCCTTCAGATTGCCGTCCTTCTCCCGGATCGACTTGGAGATCGCTTCCTTCAGCGCGTCGCCGGAGAGGTTCTTGAAATCGTTGTCCGCGAGGTATTTCAGCTTCAATTCGTTCGGCGTGCCGATCAGGCCGTCCGTGTGGAACGGGGAGACAACCGGGTCCGCGAGCTCCCAGATCTTGCCCTGGGGATCCTTGAACGCGCCGTCGCCGTAGACCATGACTTCGACGTGCTTGCCCGTCGCCGCGGCGATCTTCTCCTGGATGGAGAGGACGAGCGGTTCGGCGTTGCGCGGGAAGAGCTTGATCTTTTCCTCGGTGGACTTGTTCGAGCCGAGAAGTCCGTATTTCTCGTTGCAGCCGGAGCCGTTCACGGGGGCGCTCAGGATGTCGTCGAGCGTGCAGACGACCTTCGCGCCGGCGTTCTGGAGGATCCGCTTCGTGCGGCGGCGGGTGTGGATGTCGCAGGCGAGGACGTGGTCCGCGTATTCGAGAATGGCGGTCGGACGGTTCGCGAAAATGACCTCGCACTCCGCGCCCATCTCCCGGATGAGGTCGCTGTAATACGCCACATAGTCGACGCCCGTGAAGGGATGGCGGTTCTCCCCGAAGAGCGCGCGGTACTTCTCAAGCGTGAGGACGTCCGCGTAGGGATCGACACCCGCCTCGTCCAGCGCGTCGAGGGAGACCAGCTCGTTGCCGACCTCGTCGGACGGATAGCTCAGCATGAGGACGATCTTCTTCGCACCCTTGGCGATGCCGCGGAGGCAGATCGCGAAGCGGTTGCGGGAGAGGATCGGGAAGATGACGCCGACGGTCTCCCCGCCCAGCTTGGCGCGCACGTCCGCCGCGATGTCGTCGACGGTGGCGTAGTTGCCCTGCGCGCGGGCGACGATGGATTCGGTGACGGCGATGACGTCGCGGTCGCGGAGCTCGAAGCCCTCGGACTCGGCGGCGGCGAGGACGCTCTCGGTGACGATGACGGAGAGATCGTCTCCCTCGCGGATGATGGGGCAGCGGATCCCGCGGGACACTGTGCCGACTCTGCGCTCATGATTTTCCATAAAAACAGTCAAATCCTTTCGGGTAAAAAATTCCGAACCTATTATACACAAATCCGCATCAAAATGCAAGAGGGAAATGACGATCGGAGGCGTCCTGTGCGCATTATTTGATCCGGTTTGCGGCCCTCCCGCGCTGCGGCGGGCATCGTTATTGTCTCCCGCGCCGGAGGGCAAAAAAAGAGGGACCCGGAAAAGGTCCCTCAGGGGGTTATGGCGTTGACTCAGCCCTTGTACTCAAGACGCGCGATCAGGCGGCAGATGGCGGCGAGGTCGTAGCGGTTGAGGGAGCGGTTGTTGTCGAAGGTCTTCGCGGTGGCGAGGTTCAGGGCGACGGTCGCGTCCTTGAGGGCGGCGTTCTTGTCGAGCTTCACGAAGGTCACGCCGTTCTTCGCTTCGAGGACCTTGAGGTATTCGACGACGATGCCGCAGGCGGTCTGGACGTCGCACTTCTTGGTGAGGTCGGCGTCCTTCGCGATGCCGTTCGCGGTGATCCACGCGCGGCGGGCGGTGTTGTCGGAGAGGACCTGCGCGGTGTCGGAGAGCTCGGCGAGGGCACAGACGAGATCGTCGACGGTGATGCCGACGGTGCCGCTGAAGGAGTTCCCGGAGTAAGCGCCCATGACGCCCGCTTCGGTGACAAATTCAACGGAGGGAACGTAGCGGTCGATCACGTCGTCGTACGGGCCCTTCCAGATGAAGGAGACCTCGACCTTGTGGTCCGTGCTCAGGCCGGTGAAGGAGTAGGTCGTGATCGCGCCCATGGAGCGGCCGTCGATCTTGACGTCGGCGACGCGGTAGTTCTTGCCGGCGGGGATGAAGTTCAGGGAGACGGTGTCGTAGCGCTTCGCTTCCACACGGGCGGCGGAGGAGAGGTTCGCGGCGTTCTTCAGCGCGGTGATCGTGCCGTTGCCGGTATAGGTCGTGGTGACGACGTAGGTTCTCAGGTCTTCAACCTTCGTGAAGGTGGGACGGACGGTCATCGGGCCGTTCACGGTGAAGGAGACTTCGTTGTTCTTGAACGCAACGCTCACGCCGTTCACAAGGACGTTCGTGAGGGCATAGCCGGTTTTCGGATAGAAGACGACGGTCTTGGTCTCGCCGTACTTCGCGCTCGTGCCGCCGAGGACCGCAAAGTCGCCGCCGATCGCGCTGTAAACGCTCACGGTGTAGAGACGGTTGTAGCCGTAGTAGTCTTCGTCCACGATGTAGCGGGTGGTGTGCTTGTCGCCGCAGATGTAGGTCGCGACAAGATTGCTTCCTTCGAGTGTCAGGCTGTCGAGCTTTGCTTCCTTGCCGCACTTCTTGCCGTGATCGCTGTGCGGGCATACGATGGTTTCGCTGTAATCGTGATACTGGTAGCTGTTGTACTTGCCGTAGACGACCTCATTGCACTTCGTGCAGACGTAGAGGTCCTTCAGCTCGCCGTCGACCAGAACGGTGGTGACATAGCTGAGATTCGAGGCGCTCTTGCAGGTCGGGCAGACCGTGGAGGTGACGGGAGTCTTGTCGGGCTTCTCGGGCTGAGCGGCGGAGATGGTGCCGGACTTGCCGCAGGTCGGGCAGGCCCATTTGATCTTGCCGTTCTCGACCACAAAGGTCGCGACGCCGTTGCACTTTTCATTCGGGCAGGTGTCGACCCAGCGGGTGATGAGATCGCTGTAATAATCTCTGCCGTAGTAGTTGTAGTAGGCGAGAATATCGTCGGCGCTGTAGACCGTGCCCGGCGTGGCGCCGTACAGGTAGGAGAAGAGGGACATGCTGTCCGGATAGGTCGCCGCGGAGACCGAGAGGGTCAGGCCGGCGAGCATCAGGACCGCGAGCAGAAGAGAGAAGAGTTTTTTCATATCGGGTTCCTTTCTGAATATGAGTCATGCGAAATTGGGGATCGCGGAGGGCGGCATGCACCGCTTCTGCCGGGAACATTCTTTAGACGCCGGAGAGCAGGAAAAAGTTCCCGCCGCGCAGAAAAAAAGTTCCGGTTTTTTGAATCCGTCCGCATACCTCTACATCCTTATTATAAATCACGCGGATGCTCCTGTCAATGAACGAAGGCGACTGTTTACAAAGTGTTCATTTCTTTCTGCCCGGGGCACGAAAATCCTGTCGCAGAGGCATGAAATTTTAACAGAATTGCGTCTTGACAAGCGGGCGGCGGAATGCTATACTAAATGTGGAACAATTCCATACCGTTCTTTGCGACTGACGGAAATGCGCTCCCCGGACAACGGCGGATGCGCAGGCGGAACCCGGCCTCCGGCTGACCGGCTGGCCCGACACCGCGTGAAACAAAGAATGTGACGCCGACCGTCTGGGCACACGGGACTACCACCGCATCCGTGCGCCCTTTTGTATTTATTCATGGAGGACTTTTATGGGCGGATTTTTTGGTGCGGCCTGCCGCCGCGACGCGATCTCGGACGTTTTCTTCGGAACGGACTACCATTCCCATCTCGGCACGCGCCGCGGGGGAATCGCCGCATGGGACCCGGAAATCGGACTCCAGCGGGACATCCACAACATTGAAAACTCCCCCTTCCGCACGAAATTCGAGCACATCTACGACGATATGCGGGGCACCTCCGCGATCGGGTGCATCAGCGATTACGATCCCCAGCCCCTGCTCATCCGCTCCCGCCTCGGCACATACGCGATCTGCATGATCGGCGTCATCCAGAACGCAGCCTCCCTCATCCGCGACTATCTCTCCGCGACGGGCGACCACTTCGACGCGATGACCGGAGGCGCCGTGAACGCCACGGAGCTCACCGCCGCGCTCATCAACCAGAAGAACGGCTTCGTCGAAGGCATCCGCTTCGCGCAGGAGAAGATCTCCGGGACCGCCTCCATTCTCATCCTCCGCGACGACGGCTCGATCATCGCCGCGCGGGACCGCCTCGGACGCCTGCCCATCCTCGTGGGCCAGGGCGAGGACGGCTGCTGCGTATCCTTTGAGTCCTTCGCCTACGAAAAGCTCGATTATGTGAAGATTAAGGAGCTCGGACCCGGCGAGATCGTCGAGATCACACCGGACGGCGTCACGCAGCTGGCTCCTCCCGGCGAGAAGATGCGGATCTGCTCCTTCCTCTGGTCCTACTACGGCTACCCGAACTCCTCCTACGAGGGCGTCAACGTCGAGACCATGCGCTACCGCAACGGCGAGATCATGGCGGAAGCTGACCGGGAGTCCGGAAACGCCGAGGGCATCGATTACGTGAGCGGCGTTCCGGATTCGGGCACTCCGCACGCGATCGGATATGCCAACAACAGCCACGTCCCCTTCGCGCGCCCCTTCATCAAATATACGCCCACCTGGTCCCGCTCCTTCATGCCCACGCGGCAGAACGAGCGCAACAAGGTCGCGAAGATGAAGCAGATCCCGATCACCGAGCTCATCAAGGGCAAGAACCTCCTCTTCGTCGACGACTCCATCGTCCGCGGCACTCAGCTCAAGGAGACGGTCGAATTCCTCTACGACAACGGCGCGAAGTCGGTGCACATGCGCTCCGCCTGCCCGCCGATCATGTACGCCTGCAAGTACCTCAACTTCTCCCGCTCGAACAGCGAGATGGAGCTCATCGCCCGCCGGACGATCATGGAGCTCGAGGGAGAAGAGGGCTTCGAACACATCGACGAATACAGCGACGGAAAGACCGAGCGCGGGAAGAACCTGCGCCGGGCGATCTGTGAAAAACTGAATTTTGCCTCGCTGGAATTCCAGTCCCTCGAGGGCATCGTCCGCGCGATCGGACTGCCGGAATGCCAGCTGTGCACCTACTGCTGGAACGGGAAGGAATAAGCCGCCCGTCCCGCGGGGAAAGAACAGGATGACGTCATGAAACGCTTTCTGAAACGATTGATCGCACCGCTCGTCCTCTGTGCCGCCGGATTTCTTCTCGCCTACGGCACGCAATTCCTCCCGGCGGAGCCCGCCCTGATCCGGGAAGCCGCCGAAGCCGTCTTTTTCCTCGTCATCGTTCCGCTCTTCGCCTTCTTCCTCATCTGGGCAATCTGGGCCGGACTGCGCGACTTCTGGATCACCCGGGTCCGCGGCGAAGCCCTGCCGTCGGCGGAGGAGAACCGCATCCGGCGGGTCCTCTGCGGCGCGCCCGGACAGTTCCGGGGCATGCGCGGCGGCGCGAAGTTCGGGAATATCCTGTTGCGCCTCTTCTCGTGGATCCTCCTCTTCGGCGGCGCGTTTGTCACGTGGCGCTGCGTGAACGCGGACGGGGATCTCTTCTTCCTTACGATCCCCGCGGGCATCGGCACGGCGGCGGGATGCGTCGTCACGATCGCGGGCGCGTTTCTGCGCATGTTCGCCTCTCCGAACCGCTATGACGGCGGAGCGGCAGGCGTCCGTGCGCTCGGATGCACGAAGTCGCTGAACATCCACGAGCTCTGGCGGAGCTTTGCCGCGACCGACACCGTCCTCGGGAGACCGTATGTCAGCCGCGTCCGGTTCGTCCCGGGCGAATGCATCGTCTTCGGCCCAGGCGAGGGGGAGAGCGGCGAATTCCTGTACATCCGCAAGAACCGTGCGGGGGACCGCCTCTATCTCATCCGCTCGGGCGCGCCGTCCCTGATCCTCTCCCCGAAGGAATCCCGCCCCGCCCGCGACTTCGACACCGACCTTGAAACCCTGTCCCTGTACCTCTTCTCCATTCTGGAAGAAGCAGTCGTCAATCCATAAAAAAACCATCTCATTTTTAGGAGGACTGAACCCATGGCTTATCTTTCCGACATCGAAATCGCCCAGCGCTGCAAGCTGCAGCCCATCTCCGAGATTGCGCGGCGCGCGCACGTCGACGAGAAGTATCTCGAACCCTACGGCCGGAACAAGGCCAAGATCGATCTCTCCCTGCTCGACGAGACCGACCGTCCCGCGGGCAAGCTGATTCTTGTCACCGCCATCACGCCCACGCCCGCCGGGGAAGGGAAGACCACCACCACCATCGGTCTGGCGGACGGACTCCGGAAGATCGGGAAGGAATCCACCGTCGCGCTGAGAGAGCCCTCGCTCGGTCCCGTGTTCGGCCTCAAGGGCGGCGCGGCGGGCGGCGGTTACGCGCAGGTCGTCCCGATGGAGGACATCAACCTCCACTT
>CACZSA010000053.1 GCA_902783705.1 uncultured Ruminococcus sp. | reverse complement strand
GGTATTCCGAGAATACGGTCTTCTCGACGCGGCGACCGACAATCCCTCCCGCGAGGCAGTTTACGAGAGTCCCTACGTCCGCCGCGCTGAAGTCCGCGCACAGCGTCAGAGCGGACCGGCGCCGTCCAGACCCCGTACCGCCCAGAAGAGCGGCGCAGCCAGCAGAGTGCGCACCGGGGAGACCGCCTCACGCGCTTCCTTTGCGGCAGCTTCGAACGCATCGTCCGGCGGGACCTATCAGTACCGTCCCGCGTCCCCCGAGGGCGGCGAGGCGGCGAAGGAGGGCCGGATCCGGGCGGGGCTCGACTGGTTCCTCAATTTCTTCGAGACGCCGGAATCCCGCGCGGAGACCGAAATGCGCATCGCGAAGCGCAAGGCCGCCATGGCGAAGCGGTGGAAGGAATACAAGCACATTATCATCACCGCCCTGATCCTTCTGATCCTCGCCATCGTCGCCGCCGTCGTGTGTTACCGCGTGTTCTTCGTGGTCGAGCGCGTCGCCGTCTCGGGCTCCGAGAGCTATGACGAGTCATCGGTCGTGGACGCCGCGGGCATCGAGATCGGGGACAAGCTCTACTCCTTCCGCGCGTCCGACGCAGAGGGCGAGATCACCTTCCTCTGCCCCTACATCAAGTCCGCCAATGTCCGCCGCCGCGCGCCGACCTCCGTCACGATCACGCTGGAGGACGACGCACCGGCCTACGTCACGAATATCTGGGGCGATACGGTCCTGCTCTCGGCGGGTCTGCGTGTCCTCGAGCTCAACCCCGAGACGGTGCCGGAGAACCTGATCCGGCTCGTGCTCCCGCCGGTGGACAAGTCCGTCGCCGGGCGCGTGCTTGTCTTCACGGGCTCCCGCGCGGAGCGGTACATCCGTCAGGTGCTCGCCGACGCCGCGTCCTCGAAGCTCGCGGAGGAGGGAATGCTCGAGGAGATCGATCTGACCGACGAATACGAGATCACGATGCAGGCATGCGGGCTCTACTCGCTGACCTGCGGCGGGGAGAGCGACATGGGCCTCAAGCTCAAGATGGCCTATGCCTCCATCACCTCCGGACAGCTCGAGGAGGACGTCCGCGCGTCGATCAACCTGAAGGAAGTCGGCGAGGCAACGGTCATCAACGACTACCGCGAGGGCGGGAAATAAGTCAAACAAAGCGCAGAGAGGCGCGAAACACGGGGAAAACAGAATTTTTTTCACGATTTTTCAAAAAAACTATTGCAAAATTTGCCCCGATGGTGTAAGATATAGGGTAGTATATTATCTGTGTTTTCATGCAAAGAATTGGGACAGGAGGGCAGGCACATGCCGGCATTTGAATTCGAAGACAACAGTTACGAAAGTGGTGTCAATATAAAGGTAATCGGCGTCGGCGGCGGCGGATGCAACGCAGTCAACCGCATGATCGACAACATCAAGGGCGTGGAGTTCATCGCGATCAACACCGACCTTCAGGCGCTGCATAAATCCAACGCCGGGGTGAAGATCCCGATCGGCGAAAAGATCACCAAGGGTCACGGCGCGGGTTCCAATCCCGATGTAGGCGCCAAGGCGGCGGAAGAGAGCGAAGAGGCCATCACGGCGGCTCTCGACGGCGCGGACATGGCGTTCGTCACCACCGGTATGGGCGGCGGCACGGGCACCGGAGCGGCTCCCGTCGTTGCACGCATCGCGAAGAGCCTCGGCATTCTGACCGTCGGCATCGTCACCAAGCCCTTCGCCTTCGAAGGCAAGAGACGCATGGCGCAGGCCGAGGCGGGCATCGAAAAGCTCAAGGAGTTTGTGGACTCCCTGATCATCATTCCGAACGAGAAGCTCAAGGACGTCGGTGAAAAGATCACCCTCATGAATGCGTTCCAGGTTGCGGACGACGTGCTGAACCACGGCGTGCGCTCCATCAGCGAGCTGATCAATACGCCTCAGTACATCAACCTCGACTTCGCGGACGTCACCTCCGTCATGCTCGACGCGGGCTACGCGCACATGGGCATCGGCGAAGCCTCCGGC
>CACZSA010000052.1 GCA_902783705.1 uncultured Ruminococcus sp. | reverse complement strand
GCCCGAGGGTCCTCTTGTCCGCCAGCCGCGCAGGCGAAAAAAACAATCGACTTGGTCGATATAAAATCCGCAAGCGCCAGCGCGCAAATTGCATGAGCGGTTCAAGCAATGATGGGATACGAAATCTCACATGAAGGGGTACGGATTGCCACGTCAGGACCTGAAGGTCCTTCCTCGCAATGACACTCGTTTATGCAGTTGATAGGACGATTATGCAGTCTGAATCGCTTGCAGGAGAGAACGCGTGTGAACTGCGCCTTCGGCGCGCAAACTTCCCCCTCCGCGGGAGCCCATAAACCCTTGATTTCCCTTGACATTTCCAAGTTTTTGTGGTATAATATATCGGATATATATTTAATGTAAAAAATCTCACTTTTTCCCCACTCCGGAGGACCCATGGACTTCTACAGCGAAGCCGAGCTCTCGGGAATCTGGCAGGCCACCGTCGACGTCATGCAGCAGAATTACGAGGGCTCCCATCAGTCCTTTGCGCTCTGGTTCGGACTCGTCCGCCTCACCGCCCTCGACGCGAATTCCGCCGAGATCGCCTGCGAAAATAAAATGAAACAGACCGTCCTCACCGAACGGTACCTTCCCTTTATCAGAAATTCCCTCGAGGAAGTCATCGGCTATCCCCCCGATCTGACCGTCAAGGTCGATCCCACCCTCGCGCCCCCCCTCGCCGCCGCCGAAAAGGAGCCGCCCATCCGCACCATGCTGGTCGACGCGGACGATCCCGCCTACGCGGACGACGACGAACTCACCCGCCCGCCCCTCATCGTGAAGAGACCCCGGCCTGCGGGCGCCGATCCCTCCCGCGAAAACGACGCCTCCCGCCCCGCCCCCGTCCCGGAAAAGCCGGAGACGGTTACCGCGTCAAATCCGGCGGACGAGGAGGAGACCGCGGCCCCGCAGAATCCCGGCGACGTCCGCCTCACCCTCAACGACGACTATACATTCGAGAATTTCATCGTCGGACGATCCAACCACTTCGCCCACGCCGCCGCCGTCCAGGTCGCGGACAACGTGGGCATGAAGATCAACCCCCTCTTTATCTGGGGACCGTCCGGCCTCGGCAAGACCCACCTCATGTACGCGATCGCCAACCGCGCCATGACCCGCGATCCGCGCCTCAAGGTGGTCTACGTGAAGGCCGAGGAATTCATGAATCAGATGATCAAGGCCATCCAGACGGGCAAAAACCACGAATTCCGGCAGAAATACCGCACGGCGGACATGCTCCTCATCGACGACATCCAGTTCATCGCGGGCAAGGACAGCACGCAGACGGAGTTCTTCCACACCTTCGACGCCCTCTACGAGGACAAGAAGCAGATCATTTTGACCTCCGACCGGCCGCCGAAGGAGCTGACCTCCCTCGAGGAGCGCATCCGCAGCCGGTTCGAGGCGGGGCTCCTCGTGGACATCCAGCCGCCGGACTACGAGCTGCGCATGGCGATCCTTCGCGACAAGATCAGCCAGAGCGACATGGAGGTGCCGCTCGAGGTGATCGACTTTCTCGCGCAGAACCTGCAGGAGAACATCCGGCAGCTCGAGGGCGTCGTGAAGAAGCTGGCGATGAAGCACCTGCTCTCGGGCGACCCGATCAACATGGAGATGGTCCTGCGCACGGTGCCGGAGTACCTGCATTCGACGGAGCCCGTGACGGAGACGGTGAACCGGATCATCGCGGACGTGGCGTCGCACTACGGCGTCAAGCCGGACGACATTCTCGGCAAGGACCGGAAGAAGAATATTCAGACGGCGCGGAACGTATCGATGTACCTTGTACGCACGATGACGAGCGCGTCCCTCCCGCAGATCGGGATGTATTTCAACCGCGACCACTCGACGGTGCATTCGAACATCGGGAAGGTGGAAGGCGAGCTCGCCTCCGACGCGGTGTTTGAAGCGACGGTCGGGGAGATCATGAAGGAGATCAAGCGGGGAGGCTGAGCTCCCCGCGCGGATCGAGGAAGCATGCGTTCCTCTGCATTGCGCGTCACCAATTCAGGATTGTTTATTCCCCTTTCAAGGGGAACGAAGAAGAATTTTTCTCGTGTTCTGCGCGCTTACGCTTGCGGATTTTGGATCTTGCAGATCCGACGCTTTTTTGTCCTTCCGGACAGGACCTAAGAGGACCCTCGGGCCGGGTCCTCTTAGGAATCTCCAGGCCCCAGAGGCGAAGAAGGAGCGCCTTCTCCGCCTCTGGACT
>CACZSA010000051.1 GCA_902783705.1 uncultured Ruminococcus sp. | reverse complement strand
TGCCCGACAGGTAGTCGATCAGCCGCTCCCGGACGTAGGACGAGGAATAGGGCTCGTCGTCCAGCGTGATCGAGAAGCCGGCTTCGGAAATGTTCCAGAGATAGTGCGCGTCCGACGATACCGCCCGCGCGAGGGGACGGATCACCGGATACTTGTCGCGGTATTCCCCGTCCGAGGCCGCGTCGTTCAGCTCGTAGGCCGTGAAGGGCGGGTCGGGCGGGAAGGTGCCGAGGATCGCGACGATGCCGTTCGACGGACGGTCGATGTGCGCGGGATAGACCGCTCCGTTCCGTGCCGTGACCTCCCGGTACGCGTCCTCGAGCGTGAGATCGGTCGCGTTGATGAGAAGATAGGGCTCTTCCCCGGCGATCTCGTCGTTCTCGTCGCGGATGATCTGACGCCCGAAGATCTCGGGCTTGTTCGGGATGAGGATCCGGTGCGTATTCACATACGCGTCGAACTCCATCGCAGCCTCGAGCGTGCGGAAGAGGCAGACCACGTGGATATCCTCCGCGGTGGTCAGCTCCATGCCCGCAACGGGGATGATCCCGACCCGCTTCGCCTGCGCAAAGAAGGCGGGACAGTTCTTCGAGGTGTTGTGGTCGGTCAGGGCGACGATTTCCAGCCCGTTCAGCGACGCCATTCCCGCAATGTTCGCGGGCGTCATGTCTTCGTCGCCGCAGGGAGACAGGCAGGAATGAATATGCAGATCGCAGAAGTACGGCTTCATTTCCGACCGGACGAGGCCTCATGGATCGCGATGCAGAGCTCGTTCACCGTGCGGGTGGAGGAGAGGACCGTGATCCCGTTGTCCACCGCCGCGTCAAGCGCTTCGGGGAGAAGCTCCACGCCCTCCGCCAGGATGACCGCGCACGCCTCCGTCAGGCTGGCGACGGCGATCACGTTGGTGTTGGACATAATGGTGATCCAGAGATTGTCGAGCTTGACATGGCTCATCGCGCGGCTGAGAAGATCGCCGGCATAGACGCCGTGCCAGGTTTTTCCCGCGGTGTCGCCCGCGACCACGTCGAGCGACAGGACTTCACAGAGTTCGCTTAAATTCATTCCGCGTTCTCCTTTTTCAGATTCAGGATGGGGTCGGAGGCGATTTTGTCGAGAACGGATTTTTCCTTATGCTGCTCGAGATACTGATGGAACAGCATTTTCATGATGACGGTGCAGTCGTCCACGTTGGCCTCGCCCCGGACGATATCCTCCGCGAACGCCATGCAGGTCGGCGCGCCGCAGGAACCGCAGTCGATCTGGGGCAGGCTTTCCTTGATGGATTCGATCTCCTGCATCATCTGGCGGGCGACCTTTCGGTCCTCGGAGAGGAGGGTCGCCGGTGTGTATTCGATCCCGCGCTCGTTGAAATACTGATCGGGGATCCACTCGCTCGCCGGACGGTTCGGGGAGACGGGGAGGTAGCGCTTCAGGGCCTGGAGACGCGCCTGGGCGATGTACGGATTGGCGACGGTCATCGCGCCGCCCACGCATCCGCCGTCGCATGCGTTCAGTTCGACGAAATCGAGGCTCGTGATGTCCTCGTTGTCGATCTGGTCAAGCACGTGGATGCAGTTTTCGATCCCGTCCGCCGCGAGGTAGCGCTCGTTGAAGATCGCCGTGGATTCGCCGCCCGTGGTCGCCCAGCCGATGCCGATCATGCCGGATTCGGTGGTCTCAAGCGGTTCGTCCCCGCGCTCCTTCATGACGTCGAGCAGCGCGAAGTACACGTCCCGGACCGAAATGACGTCGGTGATGTAGTTGCGCTCCCCGGCGAAGTCGTTCTTCACGTAGCTGACCTTCGCGGGGCAGGGGGAGATGAAGACGATCCCGATGTCCTCGTCGGCGAGCTCCGGGTGGTCGGCCTTGGCCTTCGCGCGCGCGAGGTAGGCGGCGATATCCACGGGGGGCAGGATCGGGAGGACGTTGTCGATGAGGAAGGGGTAGTTCATCGAGATCATGCGGGAGATCGTCGGGCACGCGGAACTGATGACGGGTTTCTTCACGTCGCTCCGCTTGATGTAGAGACGGGTGTATGCGGATACGAGCTCCGCCGCGCAGGCCACTTCGAATACGTCGTCGAATCCAAGATCACGGAGTCCGCGGATGATGTAGCCGATGTTGTCCATGTGGTCAAACTGACCGTACAGCGAAGGAGCCGGAAGCGCCACCGTGTATTTGTAATTCTCAAGGCAGGAGAGGCTGTCGTGAACGGCCTTCTTTGCCTTGTATGCGCACACCTTGATGCACTCGCCGCAGTCGATGCAGCGGTCGGCGTTGATGACGGCGTGCGCGTCTCGGATGCGGATCGCCTCCGTCGGACAGCGTTTGAGGCACGTGGTGCAGCCCTTGCATTTGCTGACTTCGAGGGATACCGAATGCTTGTAATCTGCCATAGCCACCTCAGAACGCCGCATCGGGCGCCGTGGGGGACACGGAGCGCGGCGTTATAGATAAACTTTCATGGTGATGGTGGTCCCGACGCCCACCTCGGTGTCGATTTTCATCTCGTCGGTGTACTTTTTCATGTTCGGAAGGCCCATACCCGCACCGAACCCGAGGGCGCGGATGTTTTCGCGGGCGGTGGAGAAGCCCTCCTGCATGGCCATTTCCACGTTCGGGATACCCGGACCATGGTCGGCGAGGACGATCACGATTTCATCGTCGGTCACTTCCACGTCGGCGGTACCCCCGTCCGCGTGGATAACCATATTGATCTCCCCCTCGTACATGGCGATAGAAACCTTGCGGATAACGTCCGGGGAGAAGCCGAGCTGTCTGAGTTTTTTCTTCACGGCCACGGACGCCTCTCCGGCGGAGGTAAAATTCTCGCCGTCGACGTCAAAATGGAACCGGATATTCTCAGCCATCCTCTTCCCTCCTGCCAAGTCCGGCGGAGTAGAGAACGCCCGAGGCCTCGTATGCGCGGAGCGGGGAGCGCATCAGCACAAGTCCGCTGTCGGAGGCAAGCTCGATCATTTCTTCTGTGGGGACTTTATTCCGCACAATGACGATGCATACCATATCCATCATATTGGCGGTCCGGATGACCTGTGAATTGAGGAGTCCCGTGAGCAGCACGCCCTGGTCCTTGACGAACGCGAGCACGTCGCTCATCATATCGCTGCAGCAGGCCGCGAAGACGTCGTTTTCAAGACATTCCTCGCCGCAGAGCAGTTCAGCGTTCAAGAGCTCTTTGATTTCACCGATTTTCATTTCTACTCCGTTCCTCTGCGCATGGCAGAGCTTGATTTCATGTCAGTCGCTTGCTGTCCTGACTGGATTTATATAATTACTGATACTTCGCGAGGATGCCCTTGAGCATGTTGGGCTCGAGTCTGCCGTAGACGTCTTCGCCGACGGTCATGACGGGAGCGAGACCGCACGCGCCGATGCAGCGGGTAGCGTCGAGGGAGAACTTGAGGTCGGACGTGATGCCGCCGGCCTGGATGCCGAGCATCTCAACGAGCTTATCCATGATCTTGCCGGAGCCCTTGACGTAGCACGCGGTCCCAAGACATACGGAGACGGGATGCTCGCCCTTCGGATTCAGCTGGAACTGGGCATAGAAGGTGGCGATGCCGTAGACCTCGGAGAAGGGGATGTCGAGGGCGAGGGCGATGTGGCGCTGCACTTCTTCGGGCAGGTAACCGTAGATATCCTGCGCCTTCTGGAGGATCGCAAGGGTCGCGCCGGGTTCGTTCTTGTTCTCTTCGATGACGCGGTCGAGCTCGGCGAGCTGTTCGGGCGTGCCGCGGAAGGGAACGGATGTCATGACTTTTTTCATGG
>CACZSA010000050.1 GCA_902783705.1 uncultured Ruminococcus sp. | reverse complement strand
GGTGATTGACAAGAGGGCCCGGCCTGCCGGTTTCAACTCGTTGAAACCGAGTCCTCATTGTCCGCCAGCCGCGCAGGCGAAAAAAGCGAAGGATTTGCAAGATCCATTATCCGCAAGCGCCAGCGCGCAGAGCGCATGAAGGATTCAGCCCTGAAATAGGGGAACGGATTGCCACGGGCTTCGCCCTCGCAATGACACTCGTTTATGCAGTGAATGAACAGGCAATAATGCGAAAACGTTCGTGAGGAAAATCGAATGACCTGTTCTGCGAGCTTGCCGAAGGTGAGCTCGCCTTTTGTCTCCGGGCACCGCCCGGCTTCCGCGGCAGCTGTGGGGAACGGACGCCGCGGAAACCTCCCTTTTATGATTTTCTCGGAAATCTTCACAATCCCCACGCATGTTTCCGCGCTTTTTTCTTCCTTTTTTTCGCAAAAAAATTCCTCCCCCCTCTTGCATTGGGGAAGAAAACGTGATACAATATCATACTGTATGAACCTGTCCCGATCCGTACCCTCTCAGGCGGAAACGGACGACCCGCGCGGACCGGAATCCCCGGTACCGTACCATTATCATAATCAGGAGAGACACACCGATGCCCAACATTAAATCCGCGAAAAAGCGCGTGAAGGTTATTTCCACCAAGACCCTCCAGAACAAGATGTTCAAGAGCCAGCTCAAGACCACCATCAAGAAGTTCCGCACCGCCGTCGAGGCCGGTGACAAGGAAGCCGCGAAGGTCGCTTACGCCGCCGTCGTGAAGAAGGTCGACCAGGCTGCCGCGAAGGGAATCCTTCACAAGAACAACGCCGCCCACAAGAAGAGCGAGTACACCAAGATCCTCAACGCGATGGCGTAAAGCCGCGGCAGGTTCGCCTGTCCGGTAAAATCCCCCGCCCCGCGCGCCCGTCCATGGCTGCTGGACAAGCGCACAGGCAGGAGCGATGCATCCAAAAAGAGAACTCCCCGCGTCCATGCTCCGGATGCCGGGGAGTTTTTGTTGTTTCTCAGATCTTCTTCATCCACCTGTACCGGTTCACCTTCACCACCGCCACGGCGCATTTCAGGATCTGGTCCGCCTTGAGGCAGAAGAAGATCACGACGGGCGGGAAATGGAACACGAACGCCGCGAGGAAGGACGAGGGGAGGATGATGCCCCACATGAAGATCAGGTCGTTGATGAACACGAACCGGGTGTCGCCGCCGCCGCGCACGATGCCCGTCAGACACGCCATCTGATACGCCGTCCCCACGACCGTGACCGACAGGACCGCCATGAACTGCATCGCGAGGTCCCGCGTCCCGGCGGAAATGTCGTAGAAGCTCAGAATGAACGGGCGGAAGAGGTAGAGCCCGACGCCCGTGACGAGGCCGAGGCAGAGGAACACGATCTGCATCCACCCCGCGCGGTGCCGGATCTCCGCCTTGAGCGCCTCCGGCGAGTCGAGGGACGCCCCCTCGCCGATCGTCTTGCCGATCATGACGGAGGACGCCGTCGCCGAACCGTAGATAAAGACGGACATGATCTGGAACACCGTCGACGCGATGCTGTTCGCCGTGATGACGGAGTCCTCGAGCCGCCCGAGGATCGCGGTCTGGAGCCCCATCGCGATGCCCCACGACGTGCCGGACGCCATGACGGGCAGGGCGACCTTGACGAACCGCTTCGAGATCTCATGATCCGTCTTGAAGAGCTCCGCCGGCTTGACCTTCAGCTTCTTGTCGAAGAAGCCGAGGTAGACGACCACGATGAGCAGCTCCACCATGCGGGAGACGAGGGTCGCGATCGCCGCGCCGCGGATGCCCATGGCGGGGAATCCGAAGTGTCCGAAGATCAGGGCGTAATTGAGGACGAGGTTGACGACGAGGGCCGCGCAGGAGTTGATGAATCCGATGAACGCCGATTCGACCGCGCGGAGCATGCCGAGCAGGACCTGCGTGACGGCGAAGAAGACGTACGTGAACGCGACGATCCGCAGGTACTTCACCGCCTCGTCGATGACCGCGGGCTTATCCGTGAAGATCGACAGGACGGGCCGCGGGAAGGCGAGGGCCACGGCAAGCATCACGCCGGAGAGGATCAGGGCAAAGCGCAGGGCGGTCGCGGCGGCGCGCTTGATGTCGGCGAGGTTCTTCTCCCCCCAGAAGCGCGAGCACATGACGACCGTGCCGTCGGCGATGCCGTTGACGATCATCTGTAAGAGAAACTGGATCTGGTTGACGATGAAGACGCCCGAGATGGCGAGCTCCGCGGCGTCCCCGAGCCGTCCGATCATGATGTTGTCGAGGAGGTTGACGCCGTAGACGATGATGTTCTGCCCCGCGATTGTGAAGAGCAGCCGGGCAAAGCGGCGCCAGAAATCGCGTCGGGCGAGCGGGGTGGAAAGAGAGTTGGTCATGGTGAATGAGGAAGAATGAAGGCGTGTTGAAGGGAGAGGATCCTGTTTCAAAAAGATCCTCTCCCCCGTTGTTTTAATTATGTAATTCGCTCTGCGAGCGGGACAGGCTGACGACGTCCTCAGGCAGGACGCTGATGCGGTCGAGGCTCTTGCCGGTGCCGATGGCGACGCACGAGACGGCCTTGTCCGCGACGCGGGTGCGGATCCCGGTGGTGTACTCGATCAGGCGGTCGAGGCCGTAGAGGAGGCTTCCGCCGCCGGTCATGACGATGCCGTTGCCGATGATATCGCCGACGAGCTCGGGCGGGGTCTTTTCGATGACGCCGCAGACGGCCTCGATGATGGCGGTGAGGGGTTCCTCGAGCGCGTCCGGGATCTCGGCGGAGGTGACGTGCACCTGCCGGGGAAGGCCCTGAATGAGGCAGCGGCCCTTGACATCGAGCGCGCGGGGCTGTTCCCTGGGCCATGCGCCGCCGATGCGGATCTTGATCTGTTCCGCGGTGCGCTCTCCGATGAGGACGGAATGCTTGCGGCGGATATGCCGGATGATGGCCTCGTCGAACTTATCCCCGGCGACCTTGATGCTCTCGGAGACGACGACGCCGTCGAGGGAGAGGACCGCGATGTCCGTGGTGCCGCCGCCGATATCGACGACCATGTGTCCGACGGGGCCGGAGATATCGAGACCCGCGCCGAGGGCTGCCGCGACGGGCTCTTCGATGAGGAAGACGCGCCGCGCGCCCGCCTGGATCGCCGCGTCATGGACGGCGCGCTGCTCCACCTCGGTGATGCCGGAGGGGACGCAGATGATGAGGCGGGGCTTGAATATGGAAGTACCGCAGGCTTTTTTGATGAAGTACTGGAGCATGCGGAGGGTGAGGTCGTACTGGCTGATGACGCCGTCGCGCAGGGGCCTGAGTGCGACGATATTGCCGGGGGTGCGTCCGAGCATCTGCTGGGCCTCCCGGCCGATGGTGAGGAGTTCGTCGGTATTTTTGTCGATGGCGACAACGGACGGTTCTTTCAGCACGATGCCCTTGCCCTTGACATAGACAAGCACCGTGGATGTACCGAGGTCGATTCCGATGTCCTTGCTCATGCGAAATGGTACCTTTCTCAGGAGATCTATCGTAAACGCGCGGGGAGAAGGTGCGCTCCGCGCGGAAAAAACGGTTCATACTCTATTATACAACAAGAAACGTCACTTTGCAATGGAGAAAATAAAAAAATCCGGATTAGAATACTGGGGAGGATTTGGTGCGGGCGGAGGCTTTGCGCAGGGGGCGGACATGCGGTTCTGTTCGCGCTGCGCGCTGACGCTTGCGGATAGAAGGGATCCGCACCTTCCGTGCAGGGGAAGAGGAAGAATCCCCTTCGGGGGATTCGGGATGTCCTGCGCGGACGGCGCACAAGAGGACCGGCCGCGGCCCT
>CACZSA010000049.1 GCA_902783705.1 uncultured Ruminococcus sp. | reverse complement strand
GCGCGAGGGCTTCGAGGGCTTCGTCGTCCCGGCGGGCAAGCGCGCTCATCCGAAGGGCGGCCTGCTCCGGGGAGGCGCAGATCTTCCGGATCTCCGGCAGGACGCAGAGGCGCAGGGCGTTCCGCGTGCAGTCGGCGACCTCGTTGGTCCGATCCAGCACAAAGGGGATCTCCCGCTCGCGGCACCAGGAACGGACAGCCTCCGACGTGTCGCCGATCAGCGGACGCAGGATCCTGCCGCCGCGGATGGGCGGGATGCCTCCGAGGCCGTGCGTGCCCGATCCGCGGAAGAGGTTCGCGAGGACCGTCTCGAGGTGGTCCGTCGCGTTGTGCGCGGTGGCGATGACGGCTTTCTTATTGCCTGATGAGAACTGCTCCGCGATCTCGTCGAAGAACGCGTACCGGACCTCCCGCGCGCATTCCTCGATCCCGAGGCCGCGTTCCCGCGCGAGTGCCGGGATGTCGGCGCGTTTCACATAGAGCGGGATCCCGCGATCTTCGCACATCCGGCGGCAGAATTTCTCGTCCCGGTCCGCCTCGTCTCCGCGGATGCCGTGATTCACATGCGCCGCCGCGAGGGAGACGCCGTTCTCCCGACACCACTCCTCGAGCAGAACGAGGAGGCAGGTCGAGTCCGCGCCGCCCGAGTAGCCGAGCACAACGGTCCCTGCCCGCCGCATGACCTCGTCCATGCCGTACCGGACGAGCGTTTTCGGAAAAGAAAGTGTGGTCATATCGATCCGCTCCGGGGGATCTCCGAACGGTTCAGCGATGCTCCGCCGCCAGCTTCTCAAAGAGAACGGCGAAGGCGAGATACGCGGCGAGCGCGCCGAGGACGCATTCGAGCTGATACGGCACCGTCTGCCACATCGCAACGGCGAAGGCAGGGGAGGTCCGCATCAGGACGATCTCGCGGAGTATGTAGCCGAGGCAGGCTGCGAGCGCGGTCATGCATCCGGCGCTTGCGCGGCGGAAGAGGAGGGAGGGGGACATGGCGGATTCCTTTCGCACAGAGTTTTTCGTACGATTTATTATATCCCGTCCGCGCCGCGCGGTCAATGGTGAATCGTTGGAAGGAGAACCAGACGTTTTGATGTGTTCCCTCTAATATACCCGCCGCGCGTCAAAAAATCAAGCGTTTTCCGACAAAAATTGCATAAAATAGGTTTTGATGCAACCCGCAAGCCAAAGCCGCGTGGGGATGTTCTGAATCTTTTGTGAATTTTCACGAGTACCCTTGACAAATCCATCCCGTTCGGGTACAATATTGACAACAAATCATTCGATTCCTCTTGAAAGGAAGGTATTTCACATGAAATTCTCGGCAGCAGGCGGATGGTGGGGCAAGGACTGGTACGAACGGGTCCGCCTCGGCGAAAAGTACGGATTCCCGGGCGTTGAGCAGCTCGGCTGGCTCGGCCTCGACTTCGATCTCGCGAAAAAGACCCTCGACGAGACCGGCGTCACCTCCACCGCGATCGTCATTCAGTCGGTGAAAAAGGAAAACATGGAGAAGACCGCGTGGAGCCACGGCATGGTCTGGGAGGATTCCCGTCCCGCGTTCCTCGAATCCTTCCGCGAGAGCGTCGAGGTCGCGAAGAAGCTGAACGTCCCGAACATCATCGCCACGACGGGCAACGAGAGATCGGACGTCTCCCGTGAAGCGCAGTTTGACATCTGCGTCGAGACGCTGAAGGAAATGGCGAAGATCGCCGAGGACGAGGGCATCATGATCGTTCTCGAGCCGCTCAACATCCTCGTCAACCACATGGGCTACTTCCTCGTCACCACCGAAGAGGCCGTGCGGATGATCAAGGCGGTCGACAGCCCGAACTGCAAGATCCTCTTCGATATCTATCATCAGCAGATCTCCGAGGGCAACGTCATCCGAAACATCAAGAACAACATCGACCTCATCGGGCATTTCCACATCGCCGACAACCCGGGACGCAACCAGCCCGGCACCGGCGAGCTCTGCTACACGAACATCTTCAAGGCCATTCAGGAGACCGGATACGACCGCTGGCTCGCGTTTGAGTGCGGACGTACGGTCGACGTGCCGGATCTCGTGCGCGACATGCACAACCTCATCGATCCCTTCTCGAAATAATTCCGGAAAACAAACGCAAAAGTCAGCCGGGCATCCGCGATGTCCGGCTGCTTGATTTCGGAACGGTCCATTCACGATTTGTTGGCGGAATCGTTCCCGAAAATTCACGAATCCTGTGGAGATGCCGCATTTTACTGACCCGATCCGAACGGGCTCTGTGAAAATCGGCGGAAAGCGGTCCATGCATGACGAAGACCAAACGATGGATATCCCTCCTCTGCGCATGCGCTCTCCTCGCATCGCTCGTGCGTCCGGCGTATGCGGAGAACGCGTCCGGCGTCGTGTCCGGCTACCGGCAGTCGATCGCGTCCTATGACGAGATCTACAACCGCATGGCGGACGCGGTGGACTCGGGCATCGAGTCGATGAACCTCTATGAATACCGCATCACGGTGGACGATTTTATGCGGATCTATTCCGATCTCTTCGCGAACGCGCCGGAATTCTTTTTCCTCGCGCCGCGCGTCGCCTACCACACCGCGGACGGGTTGTTCTCGGATATCCTCGTCGACGTCACTTTCCAGTATGTGATGACCCGGGAGGAGCGGGAGGCGGCATCGGCCTTCTATGAAAAGGAAGTCGCCGCCATCGTCGCGCTTGTCCCCGCCGGGCTCACCGACGTCGAGAAGGCGCTCTTTGTGCATGACTACATCATCTCCGCCTACGCCTACGACGAGGGCGAGTCGATCTACGACACCTACACCTTCCTCAAAACCCGGACGGGCGTCTGTCAGGCGTATTCGCTCCTCTATCTGCGCGTTCTGCGGGAGATCGGCGTGGAGTGCGCCGTTGTGACGAGCTCCGACATGCGGCATGCGTGGAACCTCGTAAAGCTCGGCGGGAACTGGTATCACGTCGACCTCGTGTACGACGATCCGCGGCCCGACCGGACGGGCAGGGTACTGCATGAGTATTTCCTCCTCTCCGACGACGAGATCCGCGCGAAGGAGCACTACAACTGGTCGAGCACTGTCAAATGCCCCGTCTCCTGGCCGAAGAATCCGCTCTGGGGAGGCGTCCTCGCGCGGATGTTCCCGATCGGGGGGCGCTGGTACTACATCCAGAACACCGAACGCCGCGTGTGCTCGTCCCTCTTCGACGGCACCGAGCTGCGCACGCTCTATAACTTCAAGGACCGCTGGATGGTCGGCGACAGCTCCAACCGGTACTGGGTCGGAACCTTCTCCGGCCTCTCGGAGTGGAACGGGATCCTCTACGTCAACACCGCGGACGAGATCGTGACGATCGATCCGTCCTCCGGGGAGAGCGCGGTCTATCTGCGTGCCGAGGGCGAGGCGGACATCTACGGCTCCGCGATCGTGAAGAAGACGCTCGACTACATGACTGCCGCAAATCCGAACCTCGAGGGGACCCAGCGCGTGAACTCCGTCCTCGTCACGGGCGAGCTCAAGACGGAGGACGCGATCCCCTTCGACGACGTCGCGGTCACCGATCCGTACTATGACGCCATCCGCTTCGTCTATGAGCGCGGCCTCTTCAACGGTGTCTCCACGACGAAATTCGCGCCGGGAGCGACCCTCACCCGCGCCATGTTCGTCACCGTCCTCGGGCGTCTCTGCGGTGTCGATCCCGCGGCATGGACGACCACCACCTTCACCGACGTCGAGCCGGGGCTCTGGTACTCCGCCTATGTCGAATGGGCGGCGAAGAATGGCATCGTCAACGGACTCGGCGACGGACGCTTCGATCCCCTCGGTGAGCTGACGAAGGAACAGATGATGAAGATCACGGCCTACTGCGGCGGCATGCTCGGCATCGGCGTGGACGGAAACGACGACGACCTCGCCGCCTTCACCGACCATGATTCCCTCGACGCATGGGCTGTGGAGGGTGCGGCGTGGTGCGCGGCGAACGATCTTCTCCCCTCGCGGACAGAACTCGATCCCCTGCACACCGCCAACCGCGCCGAGGCCGCCTCCGTGATCGCCGGATTCGCGCGCCTCGCCGGAAAATAAAGCTTTGATCCCATGTATTCAGAATAAGGAGTGACCCTTGAAACGTAAATTCCGCATTCTCCCCCTCCTCCTCTCACTCGCCCTTCTCGTCGGCTGCACCGCGGGGGCGGACACCGAGACCGATCCCACCGGGACCGAGGAAGTCGTCGAATCCGACGCGTCCGACGAGCATCAGACCGACCGCGCCCTGCTGTCCGATTATCTCGCCGTCACCCCGTCCGGGGAGCACGACGTCCGCGTTCTCTTCCTCAACGTCAGCAAGGCGGACGCCATCCTCCTCCTGATCGACGGCGGCGCATGGCTCATCGACACCGGGACTGCCGATACCGTGCCCATCGTTCTCGGCGCGTGCGAGGATCTCGGCGTGAGCGAGCTGCGCGGCATCTTCATCACCCACACCGACAACGACCACACGGGCGGACTCCGGCAGATCCTCTCCGAGGTGCCTGCGGAGGCTGTTTATACCTCGACGATCTCGGCGGACTGGAGCAAGGTCGAGCGGCTCCGGGGAGACACCCCGCGCACCGCGCTCGATCCGGGAGCGGTCGTCGAGGCCGCGGAGGGCGTCTGGTTCGAGGCATTCGGCCCGATCCGCTACAATCCGCGCGACGACAACAATTCGCTCGTGCTCCGGCTCCGCGTCAACGGCGCGACGCTGCTCTTCACGGGTGACATGATGTTCGACGAGGAAAAAACGCTCATGAGCGCCGGGCTGGATCTGCGGTGCGATCTTCTCAAGGTCGGGCACCACGGAAAGAAGGACGCGACCTCCGAGAGCTTTGTCGCCGAAGCGGGGCCGGATATCGCCGTGATCTGCGCGAATAAGGAAGAGGAGAGCGATTCCGTCCACAAAAGCGTCGTCAAGCTCCTCGAAAAGGCGGGCGCGGAGGTCCTCGTCACCCAGGATTACGCGCACGGCATCGAGACGACCGTCGGGGCGGACGGGAAGATCCAAACTGCCGCCTACGAGACCACCCACCGCGGCAAGGGCGTCGTCCTTGAAGAGGTCTCGAAGGCCGATCAGCTCGTCGTCCTGCGCAACACGACCGGGGAGGACATCGCGATCGCCGAATGGTGGATCGCCTCTCGGACGGGAAACGAGCTCTTCGAGTTTCCGGCGGGCGCGGTGATCCCGGCGGGCGGCACGGTCACGGTCGGCTGCACGGACTACGACGGCGCGCCGGACTACCGCTGGAACGAGGGCAAGGTCTGGCACAAATCGAAGGAAGACACCGCCGCCCTCATCGACCCGTGGGGCAACACGGTCGACACGATGGAAAGCCGGTAAGCATAAGGAAAGAGCCGCCGCAGTTCAAACGGCAGCTCTTTTTGCATCCGGTCAGGATCCGTACATCCCGTTGACCTTCATATAGTCGTAGAGCAGCTTTCCGTGGCTCTGCTCCTCCTTCTGGATGTGGTTCAGGGTCTGGCGGACCGCGGCGTCCTGAAACTCGAAGACGCAGGTGTCATAGAGATGGGACGCGTGCTTCTCCGTCGAGAGAAGATCGGAGCAGAGGAAGGTGTCGCCCTTCGTGTCCGTGCCCGCCGGCGCCTTGGTAAAGGACTGCGGCAGGGAAGAGGAGGACGAAGAGGAGCCGGAGGTCGAGGGCGTCCTACCCGATTCGATGCCGTTCAGCGTCTGGAGGTGCTCGCGTTCCATCGAGGCGATGCCGCGGAAAAGCGTTTTGAGCTGTTCGTCGGACGCTTCCCCGGCGTATTTCGTGTACTTCTCGACGCAGAGGGATTCCTGCCCCTTGAGGTCCTCGACGAGCGTGCGTTCTTTTTCGGTGAGTGTCATTTTATCCCCTTTCTGTTTCCGCCTTTCGCGGATGACAGGGAGAGGATTGCCCCGTCCCCGCGCCGCTATTCACCCGGACAGCAGGATTTTCCGCCCGCGCCGTCTTTTTTTCGCTCGCCTCTTGCAAACGGCATCCGCATCCGGTATAATGATATATCGGTAAATCGAAAAATCAACATCCGCAAAGGAGACTGTTATGATCGCAAAAACTTCCCCGATGGGCTGGAACAGCTGGGACTGCTGGGGCGCGGCGGTGACCGAGGAGACCGTGCGGGCAAACGCCGAATACATGGCGGCGCATCTCAAGGATTTCGGCTGGGAATACATCGTCGTCGACATCCAGTGGTACGAGCCCGGCGCGACCTCCCATGCCTACCATCCCTTCGCCGACCTCGACATGGACGAATACTCCCGTCTTCTCCCCGCCCTCAACCGCTTCCCGTCGGCGGCGGGAGGCAAGGGCTTCGCGCCTCTCGCGGAATACATCCACAGCCTCGGGCTGAAATTCGGCATCCACATCATGCGCGGCATCCCCCGTCAGGCCGTTTCCCGCAACACCGGGATCCTCGGCTCGGAGAAGCGCGCGCGGGATATCGCGGATCCGTCCTCGATCTGCTTCTGGAACTCCGACATGTACGGCGTCGATCCCTCGAAGCCCGGCGCGCGGGAGTATTACAACAGCCTGCTCGCGCTCTACGCGTCGTGGGGCGTGGATTTCATCAAGTGCGACGACATCGCGCGGGAAATGCCCCGGTGCGAGCGCGAGCTGAAGCTCCTCTCCGACGCCGTGAAATCCTGCGGACGCGACATCGTCCTCTCCCTCTCTCCCGGACCCGCGCTTCCGGAAAAGGCGGAGCTCTACAAGGAGACCGCGAACATGTGGCGCATCACGGACGACTTCTGGGACGACTGGAAGCTCCTCTACGACATGTTTTCCCGTGCGCAGACGTGGTGCATCCACGCGGGTCCCGGTCATTGGCCCGACGCCGACATGCTCCCCGTCGGTCCGGTCCGTCAGGTGTACGGACGCGAAAACCGCACCCGCTTCACCGAGGACGAACAGCGCACGATGATGACGCTCTGGTCCGTCATGCGCTCGCCCCTCATGATCGGCGGCGACATGCCCGGCTTCGACGACTTCACCCGCGAACTGCTCACCAACCGCGGGATCCTCTCGATGCATAAGAACGCCCGTCACGCGCATCCCGTCTGGCGCAGAAAAGACGGCGAGGAGGAGTGGATCCTCTGGACCGCCGTGAACGCCGAGGGAGGCTGGTATCTCGCCGTCTTCAACGCCGGGGAATGCGACGGGGAGATCACGGTTCCCCTCGCCGACGCGGAGATCGAAGGAGCCCGCGACCTCACCGAGCTCTGGACCGGACGCGTCACGGAGAGCGCCGACCGCATCACCGCCGCCCTCCCGAAGCACGCGTGCGCTGTTTTTGAGATCAAATAATCCGGTATGGGGAATGATAATGATGCGCGCCTGAAAACGCTGTCTTCCGTAATGCGCAGGAATATGACACCGGAAGAACGTCATCTGTGGTATGATTTTCTTGTGCGTCTTCCGATAACTGTTCGGAGACAGAAGGTGTTCGGGTCTTACATCGTTGATTTCTATATCCCCGAGACAAAAACGGTGATTGAAATCGATGGTATTCAGCATCAGACAGAAGAGAACAGGGACTATGATATGCGGAGAGATGCATATCTGAATTCGCTCGGGCTTTCTGTCCTTCGTTATCCCAATTATCATATTCGCAGGAGGTTTTCGTATGTGTGCGGTGACATTCTCGATCACCTCGGACTAACGCAGGACGATTTGATCGATTCAAAAACAGAGCAGAAAAAGTGAAGCGGCAATGTGAGAAACAGGGCATAGTTGTACGGGTAATACAGCTGCACAAATGAAAGGCTTCGTCCCCAAATGCCCTTGGGCGTTTGGGGGAGAAGCTGGCGGCCTCAAGGCCGACTGATGAGGGGGACAAACGACCTGGGTGAATGAAGGGGTGCTGGCCCGTGTATTTTACCCTCTCATCAGTCGCATACGCGACAGCTTCTCCCCCTTCAGGGAAGAAGCCGGACCTTTGTGCAGCCGGTATGTGAAGCGATACGGCACCAATTAAACTGTTCTTGAAGAAGGTATGGATGAACATGACCAAATACACCTCCCCCCTCGACGATCTCAACGCGGGGTTCGCCATTGACCTCGACACGGCGGCGGACGCGCGCGCGGAGCTGAAAGCCCTCTTCCTCTGCGTGGACTTTCCGAACCGCCGGGCCGCCGAATCGAAGCATCCCGAACCGAAATTCTACTATGACCTCCTCGCCGGAGAGGGCCTCGAGGTCTTCCGGCAGATCTCCTATGGACGCCTCCGCCTCGACGTGGAGCTCGCGGACCGGTGGTACACCATGCCGAAGTGCGACGCGGACTACGAAATGGAGCGCGTCATCACCTGGGAGATGCACCGGAATTACATCAAGGACGCCCTCGACGCCGCGCAGGACATCGATTTCGGACAGTACGACATCCTCTACATCGCCCCGGTCGAGGGGAGCGCGGTGCCGTATTCCCCTACGATGACGGCAAAAAGCTGGCCCGTGGAGGCGGCAAACGGCTCGAAAATCGGCCTCGTCGTCACCTTCGGCGCGGACATGTATTTCCGCCGCGGAAAGCTCTTCGCGCACGAGAACGGACACATCCTCGGCCTGCCGGACCTCTATCTCTACGACGTCCCCGCGGGGATCCGCGACTGCTTCGCCCATTGCGGGACCTACGATCTCATGGGCCTGATCGAGGCGCTCGCCCCGGATTATCTCGCCTATCACAAGTGGCGGCTCGGCTGGATCGACGACGATCAGACGGCGGAGGCGGCGCGCGGCGAGGTCGGGACGTTCGCGCTCACCCCGATCGAGGTCCCGGGCGGACTCAAGCTCGTGAATATCCCGCTCGACGGGGAGAACGGCTATATCGCGGAATACCGCACGCCGACGGGACTGGATGAAAAGCTGGGCGCGGACGGCGTGCTCGTGTACCGGATCTCGGCGAAGGTCCCGAACGGCATGGGCTGCGTGACCGTGATCCCGCCGGAGCCGGAAAAATACCTCGCCCTCGACACCCATACGCCCGACGGCCTCCTCCTTGCCGGACAGAGCGTCGAGCGCGAAGGCATCCGCGTCACCCACCTCGGCGGCGGCAGGATCGAAGTCTCCCGGGCGGAGTGAAATGGCAGTATAAAGAAAGAGCCCGCTGATCCATCTGTGCGCGGGTCCTTTCTCTTTTACGTTCACGCATTCAAGCGCATATTGAAAACTCAAGCCAAACTGTACCTCCGTCACACGAACGCCCTCTTGCGGCAGCAGGCTCCGCCTGGTAAAATAGTGCCAACGGTACCGGAATC
>CACZSA010000048.1 GCA_902783705.1 uncultured Ruminococcus sp. | reverse complement strand
CTCCACGCGGATGACCTTGATGCCCCACGGGTCGGTCGCGTCGTCGAGGATCAGCGCCATCTTCGAGTTGATCGCGTCGCGGGAGGTCAGCGTCTCGTCGAGCTCCAGCTCGCCCACGACGTTTCGCAGCGTCGTCGCCGTCAGATTGTCGAGCGCGTTGATCGGGTTGATCGCGCCGTAGGTGAAGAGCATCGGATTGAAGACGCGGAAGTAGACCACCGCGTCGATCTGCATTGTGACGTTGTCCTTCGTGATGACGGGCTGCGGCGGCGCGTCGAGGACCTGCTCCTTCAGGGTCACGCGCTTGACGATGCGCTCAAGAAGCGGGATCTTCAGGTGGATGCCCGCCTCCCACGTGGTCTTGTATTTGCCGAGGAATTCGAGGACGTACGCCTCGCTCTGGGGAACGACGCGGAGGTTGGCGGCGATGAGCCACACAACAAGCGCGGCGGCAATGATCCAGGGAAGATATTCCATAAAATGCTCCTTTCTGATAAAGGGTCGATTGCTTACCGAGAACAGTATAACACAAACGGGCCGCTCATACAAGGGCTCTCATCGATTTTTCACGCGGATTTAATCTGGAATGCCCTCTGCGGGGAGCTCGTTCCCTTCCGCGTCGAGGAATGTGACGGACGTGCATCCGGCGTCCAGAACCCGAAGGAAGGGATAGCTGCTGTACGGGAACTGCTCAAAGGAACTCTTATGTTCGGTCCCGTCCGTCTCCGTCCAGCACATGCCTCTGACGTCGGTGTTGTTGACGCAGAACACGATCCGCCCCTCCCATTCGAGCACGGCGACGTCCTCCATGCATTCGCCCGCTTCATAGCTCCGGACAAACGCATATTCCCACGACGGCAGGGCCCGTTCGCACTCCATCGGGAGGTAGGCGTGATCCTCATGCTCGTCTCCCGACACGACCCAATGCAGGTACATCCGGCTGTCATTGGGACTGATCGTAAATCCGGCATACTGCATCACAGCCGTATCGGCAGCCCCGGCCGGCAGAATCTCCCGCGCCCGGCGCATGAAATCCGCCTCGCTTTTCAGTTTTCTCTGACAGCCGGCAAAGGCCGCCGCCAAAATGAGGATCACGAGCAGAAGGGCAATTCGTGTTTTCACAGGAAATTCTCCTTTCTGTATTTACGGTTCGTTCCCTTCCCCCTTCTCCGCCTCCGCGAGAGCGGCGAGGATCTCCCGCTCGGCTTCGATCTCGGCGGGGTAGGGGTAGGTCGCGGCGATCTTCTCGAAACGGTCAGACAGTTCGCGCCGCTTCTGCTCCCCCGCCTGCTCGAGCGATGCGGCGGCGATCTCCGTGCGGATGACCGAGGGATTCGAGCGCATCGCCGTGAGGAAGCGCCGGAAGTCCTTCCCGAGGCATTCCTCCGCCCCCGCCCGGTCCCCGAGGATCACGCGGCAGGTCAAAAGGTCCGCCGTCAGCAGATTCCGGTGGATGCCGTTCAGGGCGGTGTCGAGGGCGAGGAACAGGGCGGTCTCCTGCTCAGCCTCGGCGTACTTCCCCTCGTCCATCATGCGGTTGAGATGGAAGACCTCCTGCGACACGCCGACGGGATTATGCAAAAGCTCCCCACGCGGCGCTTCAAACCACTCCGCAGGCATATCGCGCACGCGCACGCCCCGGGAGGAGGCCTCGTTGATGAGCATGATCCGCCGGAAGACGGGGACCGCGTCGGGATCCTCGAGGAGGGCACGCGTGTTCGCGCCGTCATTGTCGACCTCGCCGATCCGCATCGGGAGCCCGTTCACAAGCGCGAAGCCGACCGCGATGACGACGAGCATCCGGAAAAAGACCGCCGCCGCGGATGTCGCGGGCAGAAGGATCGACGGGATGAGGAAGATCACTGCGGTCGCGAGGTTGAAGATCACCCCGCCGAGGTTGTAGAGCACGAACGGGATCCGGCCCCGCTCATCCGGATCGGGCGGGGAGAGGAGGCACTGACCGCCCGTCCCGGCGATGGAAAAGCGTCGGAAGACCACGCGGTCCCCCTCCTTCATCCACATAAAGGAGAAAATGCGGTACGAGCAGAAGCGGTAGCCCGTGAGGAGTCCGAAGACAAGATGCCCCGCCTCGTGGACCGCGATCTCGACGACCATGCCGAGGTACATCACGCCGACGAGGAGGAGAAACCACGCGAGCATCCGCCCGGGACGCCGCCAGAGCTGTGCCGCCTCGATGAACCGCAGGATCGTCAGTCCCGAGACCACGCCGACGAGGAAATAGACGAGGATCGAAATATACGAACCGAGCTTTCCCGGCTTCTTATTCATGAAAGGCTCCTTTCTCCGGCATAACGCCGACGGACGCGGGCCCAGAGTGCGTCGGAGATCTGGGAGAGGATGATCGCGGCAAACATCAGGGAGCAGCCGAGGATCTCCCGCCCGCTCATGCGGTCACCGAGGATGATCGCCGCGGAGATCACGCCGAAGACCGACTCCATGCACATCGCGAGGGACGCGACGGTCGCCTCGGCGTATTTCTGCCCGACGACCTGCAGGGTGAACGCGATGCCGCAGCTCATGACGCCCGAATACAGGAGCGGGAGGATGACCGCGCGGATGTCGGCGGCATTCGGGGATTCGAAGATAAACATCATGACGCAGGAGACCGCGCCGCTCACGGTGAACTGCGTCAGGGAGAGCGTCACCCTGTCCGTGTCCGCGGCGAAATGCTCGACCGCGAGGATGTGGACGGCGTAGGCGACGGCGCAGAGGAGGGCGAGGAAGTCCCCGCGGTTGATGCGGAAGGACTCCGCCGGGTCGATCGTCAGGAAATACAGCCCGACAAAGCCCGCCGAGACGCAGATCCAGACGATCGGGTTCGGGCGCTTGCCGAGGGCGAGGCCGAACACCGGGACGAAGAACATATAGAGCGCCGTGATGAACGCGATCTTCCCGGCGGTGGTGTAGTTGAAGGCAAACTGCTGGAGATTGCTCGCGACGAAGAGGCAGACGCCGACGATCAGCCCGCTCTTCACGGACCGCAGGGTCGTCTCCCGCCTTGCTGCGCGCGCCGCATCGTCGAGATGCCGCTCGAAGACGGTCCGGCGGAGGAAGAGAAAGACGAGCAGCACCCCCGCACCCATGAGCGTGCGGATGCCGTTGAAGGTGAAGGCTTCGATCCGCTCCATCCCCTGGCTCTGGGCGACGAAGGACGTTCCCCAGATCACGGAGGCGAAGAGCAGGATCGCCGCGCCCTTGATGTTCGAGCGCGTTTGATCGGATCCCGTTGACATAGTTACCTCGCTGGATGAAAAAATCGGCACCGGCTGCGCCGACGCGGTTATTATAGCAGATTCCGGCGGCTTTTGCAAGGCTCGCGCCGCTCTGCATAAAAAACCGGGAGAATATCATAAAAACCCTTGATGACGGCCTCCGGATTGTGTATGATGGCGTATGTTAGCATCATCTAACTCACACGCGGGCAGCCCGGTCTCACTCGAGCTCCATGGCGGCCCTGCGCGGCATCCTCGACGAGCACGCCGGTCCGACCGACTGATTTACGCGAGCGAATCGAGATACGGCCCGATCTCGAACGGATCGAGCTTCGCGTCCCTGCGCAGATACAGCGGGTGATGCGGATGCCCGCCGTTTTTCGAGCGCGTGCCGCAGGTGAACCACCGGGCCCCCCGCGCCTCGCCGATCCCGGCCATGTCCCGCACGCAGTCCGCGAGGTACGCCCGCTTTTGGATGATCGCGCCCCACGCGGCCCAGATATCCGGGGGATTCCCGTCCGAGGACGCGAGATCGCAGAGATAGGCGAAGGCTTTCATGTTCTCGCGATGCAGGGAACGGTTGCAGGTCCTCTCCATGTCGTCCGGATCCGTCGCGCGCTCGGCGTAGACGTTGAACATGAGAAAGCTGTCGTACCCGTTGCCGAGCGCGATCCGCTCGACCGACTTGAGCGTGTTGTCGAGGGCGTCCGGCGCGGCGGTCGAGGGGTTGATCCCGACGGCGATGAGCGGACGGCTCCCGCGCGTGCCCAGGATATACCGGTATTCCGAATAAAAATCCGGGACGTAGAGCCATTTGTCCCGGTCGTAGGCGGCGCCGGGCGAGGGGATCAGCGCGTCCTCAAAGGACAGGACTTCGATCTCGGTGGTGGGGGCGGACGGAATATGGGGCATTTGGACCTCCCGCGTCGGAATTTGTCATTTCGGTCCCATGATAGCACAACCCGGGGAGAATTGCAAGTCCGGCGCGTTTTTTCGCCCGGATTTTTCTTTTTCTCTTGCCAAAAGCGCGATTCTGTGCTATGATAAGGAAAATAAATCCTACCAGGAGGATTCGAATATGAAAAAAACAGCCCTCATCGCGCTGGCCCTCTCCGCCGCAGCGATGCTTGCCGTGAACGCCTCCGCCGAAGACGCGGCGCCCGCCGAAAAGCCTGCGGAAACCGCCGCCGTCACCGTCACCGAGGTCGGCCTGCGCCGCCTGCCCGTCACCTCCGCCCTGACCGAGGGCGCGGACTGCGGTCCCGTGTCCGTCCTCTTCGACGGTCAGTCCGACGCGGCGATGGTCGTCGATCTCGCGGAGTCCGAGGACAAGACCTTCACCCTCACCACCTCCTCCGGCGTGCCCCAGACCCTCGCGGCCTTCGGCGTCCTCACGGACAGCGTGCCCGGCGCGCAAGTCACCCTCCGCGTCTGGGGATCGAACGACAGCCTGCTCAAGGAATGGACGCCCCTGCCGCTGATCCAGAGCGTCGGCGAGCAGAACGGCTTCAAGGTGTTCCACATCCAGAACACCGCCGCCGACTGGAAGAGCGCGCAGTCCTACGCCTTCTACCGCTTTGAATTCACCGCGGACTTCGGCGACACCGGCGTCACCGCGTACAATCTGCGCGAGGTGATCCTGCTCCGTCCCGTGTCCGACGAGCCGGACATGGTCTATGCGACCGTCGATTCCGTCGAGCCCGGCGAGCTCCCGCCGCTCGTTCCGGTCGAGCTGCCCGAACTGCCCGAGGAGACCCCGGCAGAAGCGGCGGAGCCCGAAGCCCCCGCCGGCGAGACCGTGCCCGCCGGACGGTCCTGGAACAACTACAAGGACCGCGTCTACTTCGGCTCGCACATCTTCGGAAGATTCGGCTGAGCGGAAAAAGCACGATAACCCACCCGTCCAACAGCGCAAAACGAAAAAGGGCTGCCGCATTCCGGTGCGTGTCAGCCCTTTTGTGATTCCGTTTTAGTTACTCTTCGTCCTCTTTCTCCGGCGGACGCGTCACCAGCACCGTGAGCTTGGTCACGCGCATGTCGTCCATCGCGGAGACCACGACCGTCAGCGTCGTCGCGGGATCCTCCGGGTCCTCTTCCTCCCCTTCCTCGAGAGGAATGTCCCGGTACGTGAAGCTGTCGCCGACGTGCGGGTCCGCGTCGAGCATTTCGATCGCCCAGCCGCCGACGGTGGAGTATTCGCAT
>CACZSA010000047.1 GCA_902783705.1 uncultured Ruminococcus sp. | reverse complement strand
GCCTCAGGGCTTGTTTTTTTGTCTTTCAGGATTCGAGGAACGCGAATACGCGGGCGTTGAAGTCCCCTGCCTCCTCGTATGCCGCGTGACCGAGGCCGGAATAGAGGTGGAGCGCGCTGCCCGGGATCCGCTCGTGCAGCTCCCGCGACGCCTCCGCGCCGACGATGTGGTCCTCCTCCCCGCCGAGGATCAACGTGGGACAGGCGATTCTTCCGATCTCCTCCCGCGCGTCGAAGGCAAGGATCGCCTCCGCGTTCGCTAGGAACCGGCGGTAATCACGCGGCCTGCCGATCCGACCGAGGAAGGGATAGAGCTTCCGGTAGGTTTTGAGGTACGCCGGGGGGTAGCTGTTCTCCGCGGTGTCGATCATCAGCTCCCGGTGACGCCCCTCCTCAGCGAGCCCGATCCAGCGCCGCACGCACGCCCGCGATATCCCGTTCACACATGGCGCCGTGACGGCGAGGATGAGCTTTTCTGTACGCTCCGGATAGAGGACCGCGAGCATCTGCGCGATCATGCCGCCCTCGGACACGCCCATCACGGCGGCCCGTTCGATTCCGAGCTGATCCATGGCCCGCGCCTGATCCCGCGCCATCTCACGGATCGAGACGCCTTCGGGGAGGAAGTTCTTGCGGCTGAACATCCAGACCGTGTACTTCTCGAAGAACATCCGGTAGGGCGGGGCCAGAAGGAGCGCCTTTCCGCCGACCGTCGCCAGTCCGTCCGAGAGACCGGGCAGCAGGACGAGATGCCGCTTTCCATACCCGAAGGAGACGGCTTCCATTTCCGTGCCGTCCATCGGTACGCGGTGATTCCTCGCATTCCACAGCATGGCGTCCCCCTCCGATTTAATCCGTTATCAGAACGTCCAGTCCTCGCCGCCGGGGATGTACTTCACGACCCTGTGTCCGCCGTCGACCTCGATCAGTCCGCCGACATAATGTTCCCCGCCGTCCTCGTCCTTCACGCCGGGGATCGAGCAGACCGCCGTCGGGAAGGAGGCGTTCCGCTTTTCCGCCGTGTGCGCCGGGATGAGATATGCGCGGTGCATGTGCCCGCAGAGGAGGAGGTCGATCCCGATCTCGTCGAGCAGGCGCGTCCATTCCTCGTACACGTCGTCCGCGACGTCGAACGGGAACTGGAAATGCTCGACAAACGGGACGTGACAGATCGCGATTTTCGTCTTTACGCCGTCGGCTTCGTATTCCTCCGCCTTGTTCGCGATGACGGAGCGGAGATATTCGGTCTCGCGCCGCCGGAAGGTATCGAAGAGGATCGTTCCGCCGTATTCGACGTTCGTATCGTACTTGTCCTCGCCGCAGTCCAGCACGAGTCCCCAGAGAGAGCCCTGCCGGAAGGAGTAGAAGGTCTCGCGCCGCCCTCCCCGGAAGGCCGTCGGGATATAGTTCACCAGATCCTGCGCGGCGTATCCTCTCGTGTCGTGGTTGCCGCGGGAGTAGATCACCGGACGCTCACCGTGCGCGGATCCGGACGCGAGGATGAAAGCCGTGTGGAAGTTTTCGATCTCGTAGCTGTGCTCGTTGATGTCGCCGTTGAGCACGATGAGGTCGCAGTCCCCCGTCCGCTCATAGAGCTCGAGCGGGGTCTTCGTGCGCGCGTGGGTGTCGGCGAAGTGGAAAATGCGGTACTTTTCGCCCTCGAGCGGACGGAAAACGTATTTCCGCCGCACCTTCTCGATCCCCTCCGGGTAGTAGGGCTTTTTGTCGGCGTACTCGACAAAGACGACGGTATAGGCCCGCGCGCGGTTCAATACGTCCCCGGTCACCGGGATCTTGTGGACCGTTCCGTAATAGAGCAGCCCGGCCTCCTCGTCGGTGTAGCGTTCCCCCTCGATCTCGATCCAGCCGAGTCCGCGGGTCTCCGTGAGAAAAATGATCTGATAATCCCGTCCGACGACGAATACGGCCGGATCATACAGCAAAGGCGTGTTTTCCATCCCATCCTCCGATGATGTCCGAAGAAGCGCGGTCGCACTCTGAAATCTGTTTTCGGATTCCCGCCGCGCTTCTTCCTTTTCTCTTGTTCTCTCAGAGTTTCAGCTCCAGCCCGTCCTGCACCGCGCCGTATTCGTACGGATGCTTCGCGGCCATCTGCCGTGCGAGGGATTCGTGCCAGCGCGGGCTGACGTGCGTGTGCAGGATCTTCTTTGCCTTCGTCCTGTCGAAGACCGGAATGCAGTCGTCCGCCGAGAAATGCGCGAGCTCGCAGAGGATCAGGTCGCATTCGAGCTCGAACGCCGGGGCCGGGAAATCGACGGTCGGGTGGCGCAGATCCCCGGTGAAGAGGATCCGCTTGCCCTCGGCCTCGACGAAGAACGAAAAGGCGTTCCTGCAGTGCTGATTGCGCACCGCGGTGATTTTCAGGTTCTCGTCCTCGTAGGTCACGCCCTCCCGCACGAGCCCGAGCGCGATCCCATCCCGCAGCTCCCCGGATTGGTTCGCCGCGATCCACGCTCTGAGCGGCGGGATCAGGGCCTCGTCCGGGAGAAGCACCGTCGGGCTGGCGGACTTGAAATACCAGTTCACGAGATCCACGAAGGAGATGACCCCGTTCGTGTGGTCCCCGTGCGGATGCGTGCAGATCACGAGGCGCACGTCGTCGATCGGAACGCCGAGACGGCGCAGGTCCTCGATCGTCTGCGTGCCCATGTCGATGACGTAATACTTTCCGCCCGTCTCAAGGAGATAGGACGAGCAGCGGCGGTGGGGCTCAGGGACGCCGTGGCTCGTGCCGATAAAGGTAAGCCGCATGATGTCCTCCGATCAGTCAAAGAGCTTCGCGAGCTCGTCGATCGTGCGGTCGAACTCCTTCATCGCGCCGGCGACCACCTCGGGGGAGGTCAGATCGACGCCCGCGATCTTCAGTTCGTTGATCGGGTAATCCGAACCGCCGGTCGAGAGGAATTTCAGATAGCTCTCCGCGTCCCCGGTCTCGAAGATGCGGGAGGCGAGATACACCGCGGAGCAGAAGCCCGTCGCGTAGACGTAGACATAGAACGCGCGGTAGAAGTGCGGGATGAACGCCCACTCGTACCGGATCTCGTCGCGCATTTCGGCGTTCGGATAGTAAGCCTTTTCGAGATTCTCGTAGAGATCGCAGAGGAAGTCGGCGGTGAGCGGCGTTCCGGCGGCGTCGGCCTCGTGCGTCTTGTATTCGAACTCGGCGAACAGGGTCTGACGGAAGACGGTCGTGCGGAAGCCCTCGAGGAAGTGATTGAGGATATACGCTCTTCTCTTCGGGTCCTTTTCGACGGAGAGAAGATACTTCGTGAGGAGCACTTCGTTGCACGTGGACGCCACCTCCGCGACGAGGAGCTTGTAGTCGTGGTTCGCGAAGTCCTGCATCTTCGAGGAGAGGTAGGAGTGCATCGCGTGGCCCAGCTCGTGCGCCAGGGTGAACGCGTCGTCGAGGGTGTCCGCATAATTGAGCTTCACATACGGATGCACGCCGTAGACGCCCGCCGAGAACGCGCCGGATTCCTTGCCGGGGGTCTCGTAGACGTCGATCCAGTTTTCGCGGTACGCACGCTCGATCACGGCCTGATAATCCGGTCCGAGGGGCTTCACCGCTTCGAGAACGAGCCGCTTCGCCTCGTCGTAGGGCATCGGATAGTCGATATCCGCGACCATCGGGCAGTAGAGGTCG